>JBPCPB010000386.1:0-6479 GCA_050999735.1 Thermomicrobiales bacterium
CGATCTGCTGTCCGGCAGTCGCTTCGAACTCGGCATCGGCGCGGGCCGCCCAACCGCCTCCGAGGAGAGCCGCATGCTGGGCATCCCGTTCGAGGCGGGCGGCGTCCGCCCCGCGCGGCTGGCCGAATCGCTCGCCATCATCAAGCCGCTCCTTGCGGGGCAGCGCGTGAGCGCGACCGGGCCGCAGTATACCGCAGCAGACGCGGAGATTTCCCCGCTCCCCGTTCAGCAGCCCCGGCTGCCGATCCTCATCGCCGGGAGTGGCCCGCGCCTGCTCGCGCTCGCCGCACGCGAGGCGGACATCGTCGCACTCGGCGTCGGCCCGGATGCGAGCGAGGCGGTGGTGGCGGAGAAGATTGCCCTGCTGCGCGAGGCGGCGGGGAAGCGATTCGAGCAATTGGAGATCAACATCAACCTGATGATGGTGGGGGAGCAGATGCCCCGGTGGATTGCGGCGCAGTTCGGCGCGAACGCGGGGCAACTCGCCCGCTCCGGCGCGGTCCCCGTGCTCACCGGCACGACCGATGCGATGTGCGACACGCTTGAGCGGCGGCGTGAGGCGTTGGGCATCTCCTACATCATCGCCTCGGATGAACTGATGGAGGCGCTCGCACCCGTTGTCGAACGGCTCGCGGGCCACTGATGATGGCTACATGCCAAACGATACCGCGCCAGTGTGAGGCGAAAAGGAGCGACGATCATGGCACAAATAATTACGGCGGTCGTATGAGCACCGAATGGCTCGAGGATTAAGCGAGGAAGAACCATGCGGTTTCGCACCATCGAATACAAGTGGCTGGTGGCGGCGGCATTCATCGTCGGCATCTTCATGGACGTCCTCGATGCGACCGTCGTCAACGTCGCTTTGCCTACGCTTGGCCGGGAGTTCCACGTCGGCAACAGCACGCTCGAATGGGTGGTGACGGGCTACTTGCTCAGCCTGGCGATCTGGATCCCCGCCTCCGGCTGGATTGGTGACCGCTTCGGCACCAGGAAAACCTTTCTATTCGCGCTGGCGATATTCACCTTCGGTTCGGCGCTGTGTGGCATTGCCTGGAACATCGAGAGTCTGATCGCCTTCCGCCTCTTGCAGGGCGTGGGCGGCGGCATGCTCACCCCAGTCGGGACGGCGATGCTCTTCCGTGCCTTCCCGCCAGCAGAGCGCGCCCGCGCCTCAGCCGTAATGGGGGTGCCGATCGTCATCGCGCCCGCCCTGGGCCCTGTGCTCGGTGGCTGGCTGGTTGACACGGTCGGCTGGCGGTGGATCTTCTTCATCAATCTGCCGATCGGCATCCTGGGCTTCCTCTTCACCTTCGTCGCCATCCGCGAGCACAGGGAGGAGCGCGCAGGCCGGTTCGACCTGTGGGGATTCGCGCTCTCCGGTGCGGGGCTGGCCCTGGTGCTCTACGCCCTCGCGCGCGGGCCGAATGACGGCTGGAGTGCGGCGAACGTTCTGGTTGCCGGTGTGACCGGTATCGCCTGTGTTGTGGCGCTGATCCGGGTGGAACTGCGGCGAAAGGAGCCGATGCTCGACCTGCGGCTATTCCGCGACCGCATGTTCCGCAACGCCAACCTCGCTGGCTTCATGGCCATCGCCGGGCTGATTGGATTGCTCTTTCTGCTGCCGCTCTTCCTGCAGCAACTGCGTGGCTTGTCCGCCCTCGATTCCGGGTTGGCGACCTTCCCGCAGGCGCTGGGGCTGATCGCCGTCACGCCGCTGGTCAGCCGGATGTATCCACACATCGGCCCGCGCCGCTTGATGGTGGCGGGGCTGGTCTTCTCCGCCTGCACTGCGGCGTTGTTCCTGCTGGTCGATCTGGACACGAACCTGTGGTGGATCCGTATCTTGATGTTCGTGCGCGGGATCGGGTTCCCTATCGTCTTCATACCAATGCAGACCGCGACCTTCGCCACGATCCGGCCGCAGGATACCGGCCGCGCCTCGGCGCTGTTCAACGCCGGGCGGCAGGTAGCATCCTCCGTCGGTGTCGCCGCGCTGGCGACGACGCTGGTGAGCCGCACAAAGGCTCGCGTCGCTGAGGCGGTCGCGGCAACGCCAGGTACGCAGCAGGCGACCCAACACGGCGCCCTGCTCGGTTTCCATGACGCCTTCGTCGCATCGGTCATCCTGGCCGTGATCGGGGCCGCCTTCGCCTTCCTTATCCGCGATGAGGATGCCGCGTCAACGATGGTTCCCCATGGCGCGGGTGAAGAGGCATCGGCTGTCGCGGTGCGGTAGCACGGTATGCCAAACTACCGCGCGACATGACAGATGTCATCGCGAACTGATGAGCCGCCGCACTTACCGTGACGGCGGTTCTCTCTTACGCTGGAATCAGTGGACGCGCGAGTCGTCCGTGAGAGAGTGAGGAGAGAAACCGATGAATGAAACGACCCAATCCCGACTGGCGCTGGCGGCCTATGGCGTCGCCGCACTCTTCGCCGTCCGCCTGCCATCGTTTTATTTCCTGCCCCAATCGAGTAGTTCACTGATCGTGCGCGAACTGAGCGCGCTGCTGGGCATCGCGCCCCATCTGCTTCTCTTTGTCGTCGTCGCGGCGCTCCCGGCGCCGGTGTGGGCGAAGTCCGCCGGGTATGGCTGGCTCGCGATAGATATGACGACCGACATTATGGCCCTCAACGGCGTCGCCGATACCACCTTCCTCTCGATGCGCTACGGCGGGCACATCGCCGCCGCTCTCTGGATCGCATCGGCTTCCTGGGAAGCGAAAGGCGCAACGCGCGCGGTCGGTCTGCTCCTCGCGCTCGATCTCGCTGGCTACTCGTTCATCGCGCCATTCGTCTCGTTCGTCGCGCTCCTGCCTTCCATCGTGCGGCTCCCCGCCTGGTTCGTGCTGGTGGCCCGCCACGCCGGGCGCGGGGCCGAGAACCGACAGGGCGCTGCTGACCACTCCTTCTCCGCGCGGTCCGCACAGACGACCGCCCGCGCTCTATAATCGGGAGCGGAAGCGGCGAGCGAGATGCGATCTCGCCATATCGGGAGTGGGCGCATGGATGGTCAGGTAGCGGCGATACCGTGGATAGATGAGACGCTGGAGGCATCCGGGGACGCGGTCTACCGCGTCCTCCCCCGCTGGATTTGGTGGCTGTTCAGCGCTGTGTGGCTCTTCTTCCTCCTCTTTCCGATCACCGGATTGCTGCATCCGCGCCCCGCGACGGGGCGGTTGCTCATCATCGTGACCGGGATGGCGATGATCGTCGGCATCTATCTCTGGCTCATGCTCCATCATCCGTTTCCGGATGTCGCGCTCGCGCCATCAGCAGGTTGGCTGCCTCCGGCATTGCTCGCTCTCCTCACCGCCTGCGTACTCTTTCTCAGTCTTACGGAGAGCCGCGACTGGTATTGGTTCTTCACCTATGCCGGACTGGCCGCCGGTGTGGCGCTCCCGGCGCGGCACGCGTCCTGGGCGATTGCCGGTTTGATCGTCGTCGCGGCCGGGGCTGGCGGGGCCGTAGACTGGCTGCAAATGGGCCGGATCGTGTTGCTGGTCGCGGCGGGTGGCTTTGGCATGATCGGCGTCGGTCATCTGATCCGTACGATCCGCGCATTGCGCGCCGCGCGGGTGGAAATCGCTCGCCTCGCGGTTGCGGAGGAGCGGCTGCGCTTCGCGCGCGACCTGCATGACTTGCTCGGCCACAGCCTCTCGACCATCGCCATCAAGACGGCGCTGGCACACCGGTTACTGCCCGGCGCGCCAGAACGGGCGATGCGCGAACTGGCGGATGTCCAGACGGTCACGCAGGAGGCGCTCAAGGAAGTGCGTGACGCGGTGACGGGCTATCGCCAACCGACACTGGTGACGGAACTCGCCAACGCGCGGGAAATCCTCGCCGCCGCAGGGATCGCCTGCCACTGTGACGATGCCATCCAAACGCTGCCGCCCGCCGTCGAATCAATCCTGGCATGGACGGTGCGTGAAGGCGTGACGAACATCGTCCGGCACAGCCACGCGCGGAATGTCACGATTCGTATCCAGCAGGAGCATGGTACTGTCCGCGCCGACATCCGCGACGATGGCGAAGGGGAATCCGTGGGAGCGCCCGCCTCGCCGGGCACGGGCGGTAGTGGCCTGCGCGGGCTTGCGGAGCGTGCCGCCGCCATCGGCGGGCAGATCGAGGTACATCCCTGCCCCGCCGGGGGATTTCACCTCACAGTCACGCTACCGCTCATCGAGGGGAAGGACTAAGGGCTAGGGACGAAGGACAAAGGAAAGAGGAGTGCATAATGTATGGTCAGGCAATGGCAAGAATTGGGAAGGGAAGCGGCGAGGCGACTGAGCCGAGCCCACTTAGTCCTCAGTCCTTCGTCCTTCGTCCTTCGTTATGATTCGCGTGCTGCTGGCCGAAGATCAGGCGATGATTCGCGGCGCGCTGGTGGCACTCCTCGCGTTGGAGGAGGATATCGAGGTCGTTGCCGATGTCGCGCGTGGGGATGAACTCGTCTCCCGCGCGCTCGCGACGCGGCCCGACGTGGCGCTTCTCGACATCGAAATGCCGGGCTGTGACGGAATCACTGCCGCCGCCGCGCTGCACGACCAACTGCCCGCCTGCCGCGTGCTGATGCTCACCACGTTTGGGCGGCCCGGCTACCTGCGGCGGGCAATGGAGAGCAAAGCGATCGGTTTCCTCGTCAAGGACGCGCCGCCGGGGCAACTCGCCGGGGCAATCCGCCGCGCGATGGCTGGGGAACGCGTGATTGATCCCGCGCTCGCCGCCGCCGCCCTGAGCGCGGGACCAAGCCCACTCACCGAACGCGAGCGGCAACTGCTGCGCCTCGCGGCATCGGGGGCGAGCGCCGCCGAAATCGCCCGCACCGCCTCTCTCTCCGAAGGCACGGTGCGGAATTACCTCTCGGCGGCGATCCAGAAACTGGAAGCCCGCAGCACTGCGGATGCCGCGCGCATCGCCGAAGAGCATGGCTGGCTGTAACGATTGGCATTCGCTCTCTATCATGCAACTATATTGGC
Organism: Thermomicrobiales bacterium; assembly: GCA_050999735.1. Taxonomy (GTDB): domain Bacteria; phylum Chloroflexota; class Chloroflexia; order Thermomicrobiales; family JALYUS01; genus JALYUS01. The sequence goes on from JBPCPB010000386.1 coordinate 4,989, forward strand.
GACCGGCGGCACCCACCGTCTCGTCGGCGATCCGCTTTATGCCTGCAGAAAAGGAGTGCCGGATATGTCCTTTGATCTCCGGTCCATTGTGCGCACCCCGCTACGTGTTCCTTCACCCCTCCAGCGGTACCGCCCCGATCCGGGGCGGCATGCGATCTATGACGACAATCTCGTTCTGACGGCGGGCGGCGGGCCTGGGCCCGATTTCAACGGCGCATTCGTGCTCGGTCCCATGCCGCCAGAGCGGTTCTTCGCGCTGGCGGACGAATTCTTCGACGCCGCGGATTATGCCATCATCGTCGAGTCCGACACCGCACAGCCCGTCGAGGACGCCATACGCGCACGAGGCTGGCAACTGGACGAGGAGGAACCGGCGCTCGCCCTCGCACCCATCCCCGCTCCCCCACCACCGCCGACCGGCCTGACCATCCGGCCCGTGACGACCGACGCGGAATTGGCGGACTTCATGACCGTTTCCGGGACGGGCCACCGCTGGATTCCCTCGCTCGACGCCGCGCTGGACCCAGCGGTCGCGCTTTTCGTCGGCTATGTTGGGGACGAACCCATCGCTACGTCGCGGATCGCTCGCCACAGCGATGTGGGGGACATCAATGGCGTCGTCACCGCCCCCGCACAGCGTCAGCGCGGCTTCGGAACGGCGATGACCTGGGCCGCCATCACGGAGGGGGCGCGGCGCGGCTGCATGGCAATGACGCTCACCGCGACGGCGATGGGCTATCCCGTCTATCTCCGTATGGGATTTGTGCCAGTCTGTCTGTACCGGACATACGTACCGCCAAGCCTGTAGCACGTATGCGCTTCGCGGCACTTGACAACTTTTGGTTGCGCGCGTATAGTCGGAAACAACTATTCGATGACGGCTATACGTGGAGTGTCCGACAAAACCGATGGCGAACAGACAGCGTTCCTCCAACAATTTACTCGCGCTCGCGGTATTGGCGCTCCTCGCGGAGCGACCGACACATCCCTATGAGATGGATTTCCTGATGCGGACGCGCGGTCTTGAGCAGAGCATCAAGCTCAATCGCGGATCGCTCTATACGGTCATCGAGACACTGCAGCGCGATGGACTGATCGTACCGCAGGAGACGCAACGCGAAGGTCGCCGCCCCGAGCGAACGGTCTACGCGCTCACTGAAGCGGGTCGCGCCAAGTTCGCTGGCTGGCATCGCACGCTGATGAGTACGCCCGCGACGGAGTACACACAGTTCGCGGCCGCGTTGTGCTTTATCGCGCATTTCTCTCCGACCGAAACGATTGCGCTCCTCGAGGAACGCGCGCGCCGCCTCGATGAGGAGATCGAGGAGCGCCGCTTCCGGTTAGGCTCGATTCGGGAGCGGCTGAGCGTTCCCCGGCTCTTCCTGCTGGAGGAGGAGTTCGCGCTGTCGCAGCGGGCGGCCGAGGTGCGATGGGTGCGGTAGATCATTCGGGAAATCACGGGTGGAACGTTGACGTGGCCCTCCTTCATGT
>JBPCPB010000421.1:0-8646 GCA_050999735.1 Thermomicrobiales bacterium
CGCGGACGATGTTGGCGATGCCGCTCAAGGGGGTGATGCCGTAGCGCACGGCGTATGGCGTGTCGGAGAGGCGCTCGATCGTTACCATCCGGTCGCTCTCACCCGCAATGGCGCGGCGCACCGCTTCTCGACCGCACGCTTCCGCCTCGTCGAGGTCGGTGGCGCATGGCGTCATCCGGGCGAGCGTGCCCGGTTTGTCGAAGCGGGCGCGCACGCCACGCTCCCGTTCGAGCGCGGCGGCGAGTGCGGCGACCGGGCTGGCGGCATAGGCGTGGCCAAAGGGATCAACGTACGTGCCCACGCCGCCAATCGGCGCGCCGTCCGGGTCGCGCAGCGTCTCCGGGACGACCGCGACGCACCAGCCGATACGCTTCACGACGGCTGCGATCTCGTTGAGAATCTGCGTCGCTGTCGGCGGCCGTTCGGGCAAATAGATGAGGTGTGGGGCATCGTCCGGCCCTTCCTGAGCGAGGGCGGTGGCGGCGGCAACCCAGCCCGCATCCCGCCCCATCACTTCGAGCAGTTTGACGGGAAAGAGCGGCAGCGCTTCGGTATCGTACGCCGTCTCGCGCGCCATCCGCGCCACCGCCCGCGCGACGGAGGCGTACCCCGGCGTGTGCTCCGTGTGCGGCAGATCGTTGTCAATCGTCTTCGGCACGGTAACGAACTTCATGTCCAGTCCCGCCGCGTGCGCCGCCAGATGGAGACGATGCGCCGTATCCGCCGAATCGTTGCCGCCGATCGGGCAGACGTAGCCGACGTTCAGCCGCTTGAGCGCATCGAGCACGCGGGCGATGTCGTCATCGGTCGGCTTATGGCGCGTGCTGCCGAGCGCGGCGGAGGGCGTAGTGCGGACGCGGACCAACGTTTCGGCGCGTTGGCGGCGTAGATCAATCAGGTCGTCATCCAGCAGCCCGCGAATGCCCGACCGCGCCCCGATGATCTCTCCAACCGCGTCCTGCGCCATCCCCTCGCGCGCAACGCCGACCATGCTCGCGTTGATTACCGCCGTCACCCCACCGGACTGAAAGACGAGGAGATTCTTCACCTTAACCCCTTCCCCCGTATTCTTGACAAACCCATGCCTGGATGCGATGAATACCTATCCGACCGCCGCCGGATACCTCGGCGCCGCAAGCATACCGCAGAAGGAGTCGTCTACTATGGCACAGACCACGCTTCACCGCCGCGTCCGTCCGAAGATTGCCAAAGATGCCTGGGAACTGATCGGCAACACGCCGCTCGTCCAACTGAACAGTGTCGCCGCCGGGTTGCCGGGGCGGGTCGTCGCGAAACTGGAGGCGCTCACGCCGGGTTTTTCCGTCAAGGATCGGATTGCTGTCAGCATGCTGGCGGATGCGGAGGAGCGCGGTATCATCAATAAAGAGACACTGATCGTCGAGCCGACGAGCGGCAACACGGGCATCGGCCTCGCCTGGGCGGCGGCGGCGCGCGGCTACCACCTGATCCTGACGATGCCGGACAGCATGAGCCTCGAGCGGCGCATGCTGCTGCGGGCGTACGGCGCGGAACTGATCCTCACTCCGGCGGCGCAGGGGATGAATGGCGCGGTGGCACGGGCGGAGCAGATCGTCGCCGAACACGCGAATGCCTGGATGCCGCAGCAGTTCAAGAACCCCGCAAACCCGAAGATTCACCGCGAAACGACAGCGGTGGAAATCTGGGAGGACACCGATGGCGCGGTAGACATCGTTGTCGGTGGGATCGGCACGGGTGGCACGCTGACAGGCGTCGCGCAGGTGCTCAAGCCGATGAAACCGGGCTTGAAGATCATCGGTGTCGAACCGGCCGAATCACCGATCATCGAACAGCAGTTGGCGGGTGAAGCGATGAAACCGGCCGGGCACAAGATTCAGGGACTCGGCGCGAACTTCATTCCCGATGTGCTCGGGGTTGATCTCCTCGATGAGATCCTGCCCGTCTCCAGCGATGAGGCTCTGGAGATGATGCGCCGGATTATTCGCGAGGAAGGGTTACTCGTTGGCATTTCCTGCGGCGCGGCGGCGGCGGGCGCGGTGAAGATTGCGGCGCGCCCGGAGAGCGCTGGCAAATTAATCGTCGTCGTCCTGCCGGACACGGGCGAGCGCTACCTCAGCACCGTCGCCTTCCAGGACATCCGCGACGAAGCCGCCGCAATGACGGCGGGATAAGGGGAACCTCACCCCCGCCCTCTCTCACCTGCCCAAAGGGCACCCACTTGGCAGCAATGGAGAGGGAGAGAAATCCGGGAATGCATGGGAATTGAAAGAACGCCGTGGCGTCCCATACAAGTCCCCTCCCCTCTCCATCGCCGGACAAACCTCATACCTTCCGTGATCTGAGAGCGATGGAGAGGGGTCGGGGGTGAGGAAAAATATTCCCTTACCGCGCGTTCAAATCCGCGAGCCGATCCACGTCCGCCTTATCTACTTTGAGATGGACATGATCGTCGTCCGCCACTGGATCAATGAGGTCCACGGGGACCTTGCGTTCCTTTTTGAAGATTGCTCCTTCTTCGACGACGATATGCCCGACGCGGCCCGTGTTCACCTCGATCACGACGTCCTTCACCGTGCCGATGTGCCCGCCGTCGCTGCCGACGACGGTCTGCCCGGCCTTGATCGTCATCGGCATTTCCGCGCCGAGCCGCTCCGCAACGATCGGCACTTCGTCGCCCTGATGAAGCCCGGTCGCGGCGATCTTTGTGCGCGGTAATTCGCCAATAAGGACGCCGTCCGCATTAACGACCGGCACGCGGTCTATGTTCGCGGTGTTCATGCGAATCGCGTCGTCCACGGTCGCGGTGTCCGGGAGAACCATCGGCAAGGGTTCGACGGTTAGTTCGCCGACGACTTTGTCTTCACTCGCCTCTTCACGCGCGGCGGCGAGGCGGATGAGGCCGATGGGCTTCCCTTCGTCCGTAATAATTGCGGTATGGTTGCCCTCTTGCTCCAACCGCCGCAGGACGACCATCGAAGGGACGTGCGTATCTACCGCCATTGCGGGCGGCTCAATCAGCTCCGTAATGGATCGGTGGCTTTCGGTGACCATCGTTGCACTCCTTCACTATGGGTTCAACGTCCGTCCGGACAGATGCCGGATGGGTCTTCCGCAGTAGAGCAATGCAAATCCGGTGCCACAATAACCCCCAGGGAAATTGCGTCACCGTCAGGAAAGCCGCCCGCCAGGAGGGGAGCGGCATGGAAATTGAGAGCGCCGCCTGAGATAGCGCGCATTCTCGATCTCGACTAACGTGAGAGGAACGATCATGGCAGGCACGGTACGCGAGCGGCACGAAATAGACGGCGCTGCCCCTGATTTGCGCGTGGGCGAACATACGGAAGTCGAAGCGCGCGGCGCCCCACGGCCGCTCGTCGTCTACGAAGTGATCCGGCGTGAGGGCGAAGACGAACTGCGTCGTACCATCTCCGCGCTCGCGTGGTCGGGGCTGGCAGCGGGGCTTTCGATGGGCTTCTCGCTCGTCGCTATGGGGTTGATCCGCGCCCGTCTGCCCGATACGCCGTGGCGGCCGCTCGTCGTCAATCTCGGCTACAGCATCGGCTTCCTGATCGTCATTCTTGGGCGGCAGCAACTGTTCACCGAGAACACGCTGACGCCGATCCTGCCACTCCTCAACAAACCATCCGGCGGGACACTCTGGCGGGTGGCGCGCCTCTGGGCCGTTGTTCTCGCGACGAATCTCATCGGCGCGCTCGTATTTGCCTGGGTGGTTGGGCACACGGCGGTCTTCCGCCCGGAAATCCGCGCGGCGTTCGCGGCGATAGGCGATGAGGCGCTGCAAGGGAATTTTGGGACGGTATTTTTGCGCGCGATCTTCGCTGGCTGGCTGATCGCGCTGATGGTCTGGTTGCTCCCTGGCGCGGAGACCTCCCGTCCGATGATTATCATCATCGTCACCTTTCTCGTCGGCCTCGTTGGGTTCGCGCACATTATCGCCGGCTCCGTCGAGATCTTCTATGTTCTCACGACGGGCGCGGCATCGTGGGCGCACGGCATCGGTGGCTGGCTCGTCCCGACGCTGCTCGGCAATATCGCCGGTGGCGTCTCACTCGTCGCCGCGCTCAACCACGCCCAAGTCACGGCGGGCGGCGGCGAAGAAGGTGAGTGAAAACGCTTGAAGCGTTTTCATTCGGCGCGGGTCTTTTGAGTATTGTCGTGACGCCACTCCTCTACCTCAGCGTCCCTGGCAAGGGGCAGGGGATGATCGTGCTGATCATCGTCCGCTGAGGATTGGTCGTGGCTCGGTCTGCTGATGCGGCTTGAATAAGTGATCCTTCGGAGATTACTGATTTCGCGGCGATTCATTCTCCACCTTCTCGACGGCCGTCAACTGCATGTACTGCGACGCACCGATCATCCCGATCACCTGTCGCACGACGGGCGGCGCCCAGCGCCGGTCGGGATCGCTCACAATGCGGGGGTGTGTCAGGACGATGCGCCGCCGTTGGCTCTCGATCTCGCAGCCGCCCGCCGCCAGAACGTTGCGCACCCAGTCAGTCTCCGCGCCATAGGTGAGCGCGATGCGGTAGCCATCGCCACCACGAAACGCGTTGATGGGCGTCCGATAGGTGCGCCCGGATCGCCGCCCGGTGTGGAACAGAAGGGCAAATCCGGGGAGCCAGCCAACAATATGGCGGGTAACGCGGTTGAAGACGCGACGATTGAAGCGAGCAACTCCACGCGATAGTGGCATGTCAATCCCTCCCATGGGTGGATAACGATTCGGCGTTGCGGATGGAAAGAAACGGTCCGTATGTCGTGGCGGCGAGCGCGATTTTAGCCATTACGGCCATGTGCAATTCTCCCTTCGCTTCCTGACGGACGGACGAGCGCGCCATCGAGAAAGGTCGTCACGATGTGCGCGATGACGGTCTCGATTGGCGGCGTCATTGCGAATTGTGATGCGAACATCTCCCGCGTGAGCAGATGAATGAAGAGCGGGCCGATCAGCGATTGGATGGCGAGCGCTGGATGCATCGGCCGGAGCCGTCCCGCCGCCATTTGTCGCGTCAGATACCCACCGACGATCGGGAGGACGACGCCGAGGACATTGCGGGTGAATGCGACGCCCATTTCCGGGTTCTGGAATGCTTCGAGCAAGATCGTGCGAAAGAGCGCGAAGCGTGGCATGATCGCGGCGCTCACTGCCGCCAGGATGTGGGTTAGGACAATATGCGGGTCGTCACCTGTCTGTTCACCCTCCGTGACGATGCGCTCGATGGTCGCAAATGGGGCATAGTGAGCGATGACAGCGGCGAAGATCGCCTCCTTACTCTCGAAATGCCAGTAGAAGCCCGCTTTGCTCATCCCCGCTGCCTGAGCGATTGCATCCACCGTCGCGCCCGCGTAGCCCTGCGCGGCGAAGACTTCCATCGCTGTGTCGAGCAATGTTTCCCGCCCGTCGCGCGCATCCAGTCGTTCCGGCGCGACACCTGCCGCAAGGAGCGCCTGCCGTACCGCCTCCTTCGCGGGGAAGACGCGGTACAAGGTCGCCTTCGAGACGCCTGCCGCCTTCGCCATCGCGTCCACGGAGACGGCGTCGTAGCCGCGCTCCTCGATCAGCGGGCGGATGCGTGCGAGGAGGGCCACCTGCCGTGCCTCCATCAGTGGGCCGCCGGAATGAAAATGCGGCGGAGATAGGCCCGCAATGCATCGCCATTCGCTGGCTGGCTGCGGAAGCCGATGTAGCCGTCCGGGCGAATCACATAGAGCGCCGGTTCCTTCACCCGATAGCGTTTGTGCACTGCCAGATCGGGATCATCGTCGCGCATGCTGTCCCACGATGCATCCGTCGCCATCGCGCGCCCCGCGACGATCAGGCGAACCGCGACGGTATCCTGAAACTCCTTCTCGATCATCTGTCGGATGACCGCCAACCGGGCGAAATCATCCGGCGAAGGCTGCGGGCCACTGAAGAGCAACAAGGTGTGGCGTGATGGCTGATTGGTCGGAAAGAGCGACCAGAGGTCTGTCGCCGCGCCGGATGCGGTGATGAGCGGTGCATTCGGCGCGCGGATGCCGACCCGCAGGCCACTACGCCGCCCCTCTTCCGCCACAATCGGGCTTTTTCGGTAGCGGATATTCAACTCGGAGACAGTCACCTGCATCTGCCGGACAAACCGCGCCGCGACACCAGCAGTGACAGCAGGCGGTTACGGACGGCACGCAGGAGCGGCGACTGGACGGTCAACGCGCGAAACATGCGGTCGGTCTGGCGCAAAACCTGCTTGCCAACGGCATTGCGTTCACTATGATAACTCTCCAGGAGCGTCGGATCGGCCACTCCCTTCGCAACGAGCGCCAGTTTCCAGGCGAGGTTGTCGGCGTCCTGGATGCCGGTGTTCATCCCTTGCCCGCCTGCGGGGCTGTGGATGTGCGCGGCATCACCGGCGACGAAGACGCGACCAATCCGGTAGCGCGCCACTTTGCGGTGATGCAGATGAAACGCAGTCAGCCATACCGGATCGCTCAGCGTCGTCCCGGCGGGGCCAAGCGTCTCCATCAGCCGCTGCATATCCGCGAGCGTCGGGGCCACCGCCGTATTCTGCCCCGGTTCGTCCCACTGCGCGATCAGACGGTATCGGCCCGCCTCCGGAATCGGGAAGGCGAAGAGGAAACCATGCTCGCTGAGGAATGCATACACCTCATCATGGGCGAGCGCCCAATGGATGCGCAGATCAGCGAGCCAGTAATTATGCGCATATGCCGAACCCGCGAAGGGGAGATTCAGCCCGTGGCGGACAGTGCTGTGCGCGCCGTCGCAGCCGACGAGCCAACGGCAGCGTGCGGTCTCCTCTCGGCCGTCCGGGTGGCCGAGCGTGACGGTGACACCGTCCGTGTCCTGCGTGAACCCTGTCAGCGTGACGCCCCGCTCGACGCTCATCCCAAAGGCGGTTATCTGCTCAATGAGGAGGCGTTCCGTCTCGCTCTGCGGGAGCATGAGTGTATAGGGGTACGGCGTGTCGAGGTCAGTGGTGAAGTGCGCGTGCCCAAGCGATCTACCGTTCGCGAAGAACGTGAATCCGCGCGCCTGAATACCACCCGCAATCGCGGCATCCGCAATGCCCATCGTCGCGAAGACTTCCAAGGTCCGCGCCTGGATGCCGATTGCCTCCGATTTGTCCGTCGGCGCGAGAGCGCTGTCAACGATGCGCGACGAGATGCCGTACCACCCCAGTTGAATCGCGAGCGTGAGACCAGTCGGCCCGGCGCCGACGATCAAGACATCGGTCGGTGAATCCTCCCTACCAACGACCTCCTGCGAAAACGAAACGCCTTCTTCGCCTTGATGCTAGACCATACTACTCGTCTAGTCAAGTCTCGATGCGCTATTGTTGGTTAGAGATATGGTATCCTTCACCGTTGCGCGTTTGGGACGTGTGTTTCGCTTGTCGCGTGCGGGCGCGTGTGGTATATTTTAAACCGAACAGTAGAGAAATGCGGCGCGCGATCGCGAGCCGGTTCGCAGGCAGCGAACATGGAGAAGGAGGAGTACAGGCTCAATGGCGGAAGTGCAGCAGAACGGACACAACAAGGATGCCAATGCCCTCGTGATCGAGGATTTGCGCGTCTCCGTGGCAGACCGGCAGATCGTCCGGGGGTTGAACCTGACGATCCGCCCCGGTGAAGTCCACGCGATTATGGGGCCGAACGGCTCCGGCAAGTCCACCCTCGCCAACGCGCTGATGGGCAACCCCGCCTACACGGTGGACGGCGGTCACGCCTGGCTGAAGGGGCAGAACATTCTCGAACTCGAAACGGACGAGCGGGCGCGCCTCGGCCTCTTCCTCGCCTTCCAGTATCCGACGGAGATTCCCGGCGTGCGCGTCGAGGATTTCCTGCGTCTCGCATACAACTCGACGCACGGCACGGACCTGACGCCAATTGAGTTCCGCATGCAGTTATGGGACACGCTCGGCGATTTGCAGATGGACGCGTCGTTCGCGAAGCGGTATGTCAATGAGGGTTTCTCCGGCGGCGAGAAGAAGCGCAATGAGATCGTCCAGATGGCGATTCTTCAGCCGACGATTGCCGTGCTGGATGAGACGGATTCCGGCCTCGACATTGATGCTCTGCGCATCGTCGCGGACGGCGTGAACAAACTGCTCGAGCGCGAGGGTGACAAGATGGGTGTGCTGGTGATTACCCACTACCAGCGCCTTTTGAACTACATCAAGCCCGATTTCGTGCATGTGCTCGCTCGCGGCCGGATCATCAAGGAAGGTGGCCCGGAACTGGCGCTCGAACTGGAAGAGAAGGGCTACGGCCCGATGCTCGCCGAACTCGGCGAGGAATTGACCCCGGAAGAAATCGCCACCCCCGCATGACGGGCAAAGGAGCAACAACGATGAGCGACGAGACGATTCAAGAGACGCGCGACTTCCTGCCGCAGGACGAATTGGCGGCGGACCTCGGCATTGACAGTTACCAGGAAAAGTTTGGTTTCCACGACAGTGAAGCGAACTACGCGGTCAAGTTCGACCGGGGCCTCAATCACGATGTCGTCGAGCGGATCAGCGCGCTGAAGAAGGAACCCGAGTGGATGCGGGCGATCCGTCACAAATCCCTCGATTACTTCGAGGCGCGCCCGCTGCCGATGTGGGGCGGCGACCTGACCGAGATTGA
>JBPCPB010000462.1:0-4879 GCA_050999735.1 Thermomicrobiales bacterium
GGGCTGGACACAACCGTAAACCAGAGAGCGATGACCGCGACAATGATAATCAAGTACACGAGGCTGTTTTTCAGCCACTTGTTTTCACTCATTAACGAGCCTCCGGCGCCGCAGCGCTGCATGGAAAGGGAATCCCCCTGCGCCGCGCGCCAGTCTTCACCGTGCTCACGCGACGTTTCATTCTATCATACGTACGGGCGCACGAAAACGTGACCCGCGGGGATGCATCCAAAGTCGGTCAGTCATCACTGTTGATACTGCTGGCGAAGTCAGAATCGGTCATGCGGCCATCAATGTGACAAACGGCGACCGACGGGTCTTGGCGCGCGGAATGTCGGCGAACCCCTCGCCCAAGCGCAAGAAGTTCAGTGCCACCGCTGTCAGCATGCCGCCCAGAGGGCACCCGCCCAATCGCGTTTTCGCCAGGCCGATAGAGCGAATCTGGCGCAGTCGACAGGTGCGAATGCCCCGCGAGAGTGTTCCTTCGATCCCCGCCCGCTTGGCATATGCTGTGGCAAATGCTGCCGTTGCTTCCCGCTGGCGCGCCGCCTGCAGGGCATGAAACTCCGCATCCGCACGCACCGTGATTGTGCGCCGCGGGCGTTTCACCTGCGAACGGGTACACTGACTGCGGTGCGGACAGGGGCGACAATCGCGGCTGGAGAACTTGATCTTGATCACCTGATTGGTCCGTTTATCCACCGCAGGCGTCCAACTGATGCTCGTGTGTCCGGCAGGGCAGGTCGCGTGCTGCTGCTCCCAGTCCACCTGGAACTGCGCGACCGCAAAGCCCGTCCCCTCCCGCGCTTGCCAGTGATAATCACGACGGGTCGGTCCGACAAGTTCGACCTGGTAGTCCTCGCGACTGCTCACCAACAGCGCCGCATCGAGGAAGCCGGTATCAACGAGATGGGAGGCGGGGAGCAACGCACGTTCCGCCAAAGCCGCGTGGATCACTGGCGTCATCTCCCCATCCGCGGTCGGTCCCGGTGTCGTCTCGACAGCGGTGATCAGTTGGGGCAAGTCGTCCGCGCAGGTTTCGGTGAGATGGACTTTGTAACCGACCCATTGCGTCGTGCGCTTTTTGGCGTAATGCGCGTCGCGGTCGTAGGGCGAACTGCGGTCGTCGGGCGAACTAATGACGATCGTCGCCAGCGGGATATTGTCTGCGACACGCCACTGGACGCTCCCCTCGACGAGTTGATAGTGCTGTACCCACACCTGGCGCAGCGTCTGCACCGCCGGAATCTCGTGCAACCAGAGCGGCGTGCTTGCGGCGTTGACTGCCCTGAGGAGTGCGTAGCCATCGGCACCAATCGTCAGCGCGAGGGTCGCACGCGCGGCGTTGGCCGCTGGCAGCCGATCATCCTCGGCGCGGCGATCATAGCGCGCAACCCAGTCCGGCGGTACGTGTCCTCGTCGCCAATCGGGAGCGACGACCGCGAGGCTGTTGAGGACATGGCGCATCGTCTCTCCAACCACTTCGAGCCGGTTGAGGGCGCGTACGGCGGCGAGCATCCTGCCCAGCGGGCACCCGGTCGAATCGGTCCGTTGCCGCCCGCGCGATGTCAGGAGTTTCTGCTCGCGACACCAACGGAGCACGGTGTCGAGCAAGAGCGATGCCGCGCTGCCCTCAATCAGGCGAGTGCGGAACGCCGACAAGACCGAGGCATCGAAGCCAGAATCGGCGAGTTCGAGGCGCAGGACGTATTGCCAATCGATCCGGCCGCGCACCGCGTCCGCAGCAGGGCGATCAGCGAGTCCCTCGGCGAACTGAAGGATCGTGACGAGGGCGAGCCGCCACGGCGCGAAGGCGGGTTGGCCATACGTGGGGAAAAGCGCGGCAAAGGTCTCGTCGGTGAAGAGGGCGCCAAGTTCATCGGCGAGACGGAGAGAGGGATGCCCTTTCGGGAACGCCGCGCGGGCGATCCGGGCGGTCTCGTCCGGGACATGACCAATAGCTTGTGGGCGGAGCATGGCGACCTCCTTTGCTGAGTGGTGATGGTTGAGGAGAACAGCCTATCAGCACCCAACCGGACTTCGCCAGCAGTATCGAAAGTGGGCCAGAACCCTTCTCTCGTGAGGCAATTCGCAGATTCGGCGCAAGGGGGGCGAGTACCTCTGGTGTGTCAAGGAGAATCAGGAGACGCTCCCTGATGAGATCGCCACCCCCTGCACGACGCCACCCGCGCCTGCGTTGCCCGATGCTTTCACCACCGCGACGAGTGGGGAGACCGCGCATGGGCGCTCTGAGCAGCGACGGTTGACGGCGAGCAGCCTCTTGGTCGGCTCCACGACCTGGCCCGCCGCCAAGCAGGTCTTCCAACTGGAACGGCGGACGCTGAGGGCAGATGGCAGTTGGCGGGAGAGCGTGGCCGATGGGATCACCAGTCTGCCCCGCACGGTGGCGGATGCGGCGCGGCGGCTGGCCTTGGCACGCGGCCATTGGGGGATCGAGAATGGACTGTTCTCTCGGCGTGATGTGACGTTGGGCGAAGATCACCGCCTGCTCCGGCGGGGGAACGGGCCGCAGGGGTTGGCAACGCTCAACGATCTGACGGTGGGACTGCTGCTGCGGGAAGGAGACCGGAAGGCGGCCGCAGGGCGACGCCTCTACGCCGCCTTTCCCCTTCATGCATTCGCCTTACTTCCTGCTGCCTGACTTTGCAACAGCCCTGTATAAATCCTCCTTCTCTCTTCCCTCTCTGCGCCCTCTGCGTCTCTGCGGTTCAACCGGTTTCCGTTCAATCCCCGGTTGCCGGTTCGCGGATGGCGGAGAGGACGGCGGCGGCTTGTTCGTAGCGGCCGAAGGAGGGCATCATGTAGATGCCCTGCACGAGGTCCTTCGCCTTCACAATCAGTTCCCGCGCGAGGGCGATTCCGACGTGGCGACCATCATTCCCGGCGTCCGCCATGCGCTGCCGGATGGCATCGGTCAGGACGATGCCGGGCACTTCGTTGTGCAAGAACTCCGCATGCCGTGTGTTCTGGAGCGGGAGAACGCCGAGCAGGACGGGGATCTCGACCGCGCCGTAGATGTCGAGAAAGCGCCGCCAACGGTCCAAGTCGAAGATTGGCTGCACCATCACGAAGTGCGCGCCCGCCGCGATCTTCCGCTTCAGCCGCCGCGCTTCCTCGTACAGATCGTCCCGCGTTGGGTCAATGCCGCAGGCGATGGTAAAGCCAGCGGGCGCGCCAATCGGGTTGCCGCCGATGTCTACACCCTCGTTCATCCGCTGGAGAATACCGATCAGGCCGACAGAGTCCACATCATAGACCGCCGTGGAATTCGGGTAGTTTCCCAACGACGGCGGATCGCCGGTGAGGGCGAGGACATTGCGCAGGCCGAGCGCATGCGCGCCCATCAGGTCCGCCTGGAGACCCATTAAGGAGCGATCGCGCGTCGTCAGGTGGATAATTGTCTCGATTCCGACCTGCTGCTGGATGAGCGCGCAGGTGGCGATTGGGCTCATCGAAAGGCGCGCGCGAGCGCTATCCGTGACGTCCACGGCGTCCACCCCAGCCGCTTTGAGCAGTTGCGCCCCGGCGAGCACCTTCGCCGGGTTCAGGCCACGCGGCGGGGCAACCTCGACCGTCGCGACGAATTCGCCGCGCGCCAGTTTGCGACCGAACTCACTGCCATGCTCCGGCTCGTCAAGCCCGGTATCCGTCTCCGCCGCCGGGAGCATCGTGATTGAGACGGCGCCGCCGTTCGGATGCTTCGCGATCTGCGGGTCGAGGGCAATGAGGGCATCGAGCGCCTGCCGCATCGCGGCGATATGCGCCGGCTCGGTGCCGCAGCAGCCGCCGAGGATGCGGACACCCCCCTCCGCCGCCTGCCGCGCGTGCGCCGCGAGATACGAGGGCGAGGAGGCATAGACGATGCGGCCATTGAGATTGGCGGGCCAGCCCGCGTTCGGCATCGCACTGATCGGCAGATGCGTCGCCTGCCTGAGAGTGAGCGCGACGCGCGTCACGTTCTGCGGCCCGACGGAGCAGTTCGCGCCGATCATGTCCACACCGAGGCGTGTCAGCTCGCGCGCCACATCGCGCGGCGCGTGGCCGACGGGCGTGCGGTCGTCGTCCGCGTAGGTCATCGAGGCGATGATCGGCAGGTCGGAAACCGCGCGCGCCGCCGCGATTGCCTCCCGGATCTCCGCAAGCGACGAGAAGGTCTCCAGGAGCAGCACGTCCACGCCGCCCTCGACGAGCACCTCGATCTGCTCGCGGAAAGCGGCGCGAATATCCTTGACGGTACTGGTGCCGATGGGTGCGAGCAACCGTCCGGTCGGGCCGACGCTCCCGGCGATCCAGACCGCCTGCCCACTGATCTCGCGGGCATCCCGCGCGAGTTTCGCGGCGCGCTTATTGAGATCGCGCACCTCATCGCCCCAGCCGTGGAGTTCCAACTGGAAGCGGTTGCCCGCGAAGGTGTTTGTCTTGATCGCTTCCGCGCCCGCCGCGATGTATTCTCGGTGCAGTGCGGAGACGAGGTCCGGGCGGGATTTATTGAGCGCGACGAAGCAGGTATCCATCGGCTCATCCCCGCGCAGATGGAGCAGCGTGCCCGTCGCGCCATCAAAGAGGAGCGGCCCGCGCGCCGTATCCTGCACCCGCGCGAGAAAGGGATGAACCGTCCGTTTCGCTGTGCCGTTCGTGCTGCCCGTCAATCGTCGCCTCCACCAGTTCGATGTTTGTTGTTCGGAGTTCGAAGAAAGGCCACCAAACATCGAAAATCGAACTCCGAACTGTCATCGCTATCGTACCGACTTTGCGTACGTTCGTCCACCACCGGATTCCTCGCCGATGTCTGCCTTGTGTAGTACGATTCTTACCAGCGCATACCGGCAATATGAAAGGAGAAGCCGGACATGGACGC
>JBPCPB010000027.1:0-12707 GCA_050999735.1 Thermomicrobiales bacterium
GGTTTCCTTCTTTTTCTGGTTTCGCGCGTCATCTGACGCGCGCATTCCGCCGCGAATCGCGTCGAAATCGCTCGTAGGGGCGGTTTGCGAACCGCCCCCTTCCAGATCATCGCTACATTGCCATAGCAAGAGCCTTGTCGGGCGGGGGGGGGGTTCGCGAACCGCCCCTCCGCCCGAGGTGGCAATGTGGTCCGAAGTAGGTCGGGATGAGATCCCACCCCCAAATGTATCCCGCCACCTCTAACTGCTGCCTGCTCAACCTGCCCATTCGCGGGCGGTGGGGGTATTGGGGAGAGGGCCGCCACCGGCGTCGAGCCAACCCTGGGCAGTGAGGGCATCGTTGCCGACGGAGCCGAACCAGACGGCGTCGCCGTGCAGTTCGAGGCGGCCGCGCTCGAAGTATTGGACGGCGACGCCGTTCTCCGTCACGACGCCGGTGCGCGGCATGCCGAGAAAGACAAGCCCGCCTGCCTGCTGCCACGCGGCGCGGAAGGGTGCGGCCACCGTATGCCCGACGGTGGGAAACCAGAAGGCATCCGGGTTCGCGGGGGCCGGTTCGGGGGCGGCGGGGCCGCTCGTGGCGCCCGTTTGCGGGCCCAGCCAGCCTTTCGCTTGCAAGATCGTACTGACGATCAGATCGGCGTCCACATGCGCGGGTTGACCATCCATGGCGGGGCGGACGATCAACCGACCGCGCTCGAAATCCTGCGTGCGGTACCAGCGACCGTCTGCCGGATCGCGCCGGGCATATTCGGCGGTGCGTGGCAGGCCGAGTGTCGTCATACCGCCGATGCGCTCCCAAGCGACACGGAGTTCGCTCTGAATGACATGCCCTGTCTGCGGGAAGACGAGCATACCGGGGCCGCTCGGAGCGGCGCTCGCGACCGGCTTCGGGAAGTTCTTGTAGGCGCTGTAATACGGCTCCTTCGGCACGAAGCGGGTGCTGGCGTCAATGTCGCGGCAGGTGTTGTAGATCGGCGGCTGAGTCGTGAGCAGGCCGTAGTGCTCGCCGGTCCAGTCATGAAGCATGTGCAGGTTCGCGACTTCGATGTAGTCCTGTGAGAGAAGCCACGGTAAACCCTGCTGGAGAAAGGCGGCCTGCTGATCGGGCGTCGTTTCCCAGCCGTACTCGGTGATCCAGAGTTTTTTATTGGCGTCGCCCGCGTCCACCATCCGCTTGCGGACATCCTGAATCGGCCCAGGGAGGATCGCGGCGACCTGCCCGCTCGCGCCCGGTTTCATGATCGAACCATATGGGTGGAAGGAGATCGCGTCCCACGGGCGCTTGCCTGGCCCATTCGTGTTGTCGTTGACGCCGTAGAGCCAGTCTACGTAGAAGTAGCCCGCGAGTGTGTTCGCCGCGACGACCGCGCCGGGATTGACCGTGTGAATCTCATCGTAGAATGGGCGGAGCCAGCGGAGATAGTCCGCTACTTCGTGCCCCATGTACGTCCACAATTCCGGTTCGTTCCAGAATTCCCATAGGCGGATAAACGGATAGCGCGCGGTGACGGTACGAACCGCCTCGCGAAACTGTGGCTCGGCGTCGGGCCGGATGCCGCAGGTGAGGCGTTCCTTGTCGAACTCCTGCTGCGCCTTCGCGCACGCCGCACTGTCCGGGCTGGCCCAGGCGGGGGCGGCGACGAAGGAGGCGATCACCTCGATATGCTCGGCGGCGAGGCGGTTCAGAACGCGGTCGAACTGCGCGAAGTCGTACTGCCCCGGCTGCGACTCGAACGTCTTCCAGTCGAGCGAGAGGCGGACATTCGTGATGCCGAGTTGGTGGTACTGCGCCATGAACTCGTCGAGGTGCGAGTCGAGCCACCACATATGCCCGGCGATGCCAAACTTCAGGCGGTTCGCGTCCGGCGCATGCCAGAGAGGGAAGGACTGAGGACTGAGGGACGGATCATCGGCTAGAGCGGTTACAGATGGAAGCGTCAGGGTGGCGCAGAAAAGCGTGACGAGTAACACCGTCATGACCTGCCACATTCGTCGTTGTTGTCTGGTCACGGAGGGTGCCTTTCAGATGACTGCGATGGGATGATCTGTCCGCGCCCAATCTATTGAACGGACGAACTGCCGGAATGTTGCGGCTGCGATATGCTGAGTCCTTAGTCCTTAGTCCTTAGCCCTTCGATCGTCGTGCCGACGGCGATCTGGTTGGGGTCGGTGACGACTTCGATCAGGGCGGCGCGTTTCAGGGCGAGAGCGTATTCCAATGCGGGGGCGAAATCGCGGCTCTCGGTGACGCGCGTGCCGTGCGCGCCGAGCGATTCCGCAAAGCGGGCGAAATCCACGAGGCCGAGACTCGTTGCGCTGACGCGGCCGGGGAACTCGCGTTCCTGATGCATGCGGATCGTGCCGTACGTGTGGTTGTTGAAGACGAGCGCAATCACCGGCAGATTGCAACGCACGGCAGTCTCCAACTCGTTGCCGGTCATCAGGAAGCCGCCATCCCCCGCGACGGCAAGGACGGGCACACCGGGGCGGGCAAGCTCCGCGCCGACGGCGGCAGGCATCGCGTAGCCCATCGCGCCGCTCGTCGGGCCGAGAAACGCGCCGGGGAGAGCGAAGCGGTGATAGCGCGCGAACCAGCCCCAAAAATTGCCCGCGTCGCCCGTGATGATCGTCTCCGGCGGCAGGAGGCGGCCAAGATCTGCCATGAGCGCGGTTGGGTCTACGAAGTGCTGGGTGCTCCAGGTGCCCTCTGGGCGGGATGAGGACTGCGTTGATTCAGGGAAGGCGGTTGCCGCCTCGAAGATCGAACGGTCTTTTGCGGTGGCGGCGCGGCGGGAGTCGCGTTTGGGGTCGGGATGGTTCGCGAGAGCGGCATGCATCGCGATCAGGGCTTCTTTGGCGTCCGCGACGATGCCGAGGGCGATGGAGTTGTTCACGCCGACGACGCTGGCGTCAATGTCACTGTGGATGACCTGCGTGTGCGGCGCGGGCAGCGTATATGCGCCCGTCGTGAATTCCGATAGCCGTGTGCCGAGTGCGAGCAGGACATCCGCTTCGTGCAACCGCGCGCGGACGCACGGCGGCGCGCCGAGTCCCATGCTGCCGAGAAAGAGCGGGTGATTGTTCGGGAAAGCGTGGTAGCGGCGGAAGCCGACGATCACCGGGATGCCGGTCGCTTCCGCAAACCGGACGAGATCGTCCGTCGCACCGGCGCGGAGCACACCGCCACCGACGAGGATGGCGGGCCGCTCGGCGTTGAGAAGCAGATCAAGGGCCCGTACGGCGTCGCTGGCCGTTGGCGCGGGGCGGGGAGCGATGGCGGGCGCGCGAAAGTGATTGGGCGTGAAGTCGCATGCCGCGTTCAATACATCGGTCGGCACGGCGACGAGTACCGGGCCGGGCCGACCGCCGATTGCGCGGCGGATCGCCTCGTGGATCAGGGCGGGCAAGCGGTCGGTACGCTCGACCTCGACCGTCCATTTGACAATGTGCGCGAAAAACGGCGCCAGTTCGACTTCCTGGAATGCCTCTTTGCTCCGGTGCGGCGTCTCCACCTGTCCGATCAGCGCGATCAGCGGCGTCGAGTCCTGATAGGCGGTGTGCAGGGCAATCGCCATGTTCGCGGAACCGACACCACGTGTGCCCATGCAGAGCGCGGGCGTGTCGGTCAGTTTGCCGACCGCCTCCGCCATGAACGCCGCGCCGCCCTCGTGCCGCGTCGCGACGAGCGAGATGGCGGGTTCGTCGTAGAGCGCATCCAGCACGGAAAGGAAACTCTCGCCCGGCACGGTGAAGGCGTGGCGCACGCCCTCCCGTTTCAACTGCTCAACGATTGCTTGCGCCCCCGTCATCCGCGTCATGCTCGCTTCCCTCCCGGTCAATCCATCGCCGCAATGCGCGCAATTATCGCACATCGAGCGGTCAGCGGGCCGGTGGGATGTAACACATCGAGCGGTATCCGCGTATCTCCGGTGGGAAGCGCGGTACGGTATACTGAATCCGTGGCATCCATGCGTCAATCAGCCGGTGATTGGAAGCCGGAGGAGGAGCTACCAGAAATGCGAGACCATCAGCGGTCAGCGCGCGTCGCACGGCAACGAGGCATCGCCGCCGTGCTGCTCGCGCTCTTCGTCGTCGTCGGCGGTGCGGGTACCGCGCTCGCCGCCGGTGCGATCCAGGACGATGCCTCTATGCTCTCCGCTTCGGCACGCGCGTCCGCCGAGAGCAAGAGCGCGCAGATTCAGCGCGACACGGGCAAGACCGTCGCGGTGAAGAGCGTGCCGAATCTCGGCGGGAAGGACATCAGCACCGTCGCCGACCAGTATTTCCAGCAACAGAAACTGAACGGCGTGCTGCTCTACCTCGCGCGGGACGACAAGAAGTTCAAGATTACGATCGGCGCCAATACCCGCCAGGCGATCTCCACAAGCGAGGAGGCGGCGATCCGCGACCAGATGACCCAGCGGTTCGCGGCCAATGACTTCGATGGCGGCGTCCTCAATGCGATGGACCGCATCGGCGCTGACTTACGTACCGCGGCGCCCGCACGTACCGGACAAACCCAGCCCGCGACTGCCCCGGCGGTGAAGAGCAATTCCCGTTTTCCGACCCTCTTGATCGTGCTCATCGCCGTCGCGGTCGTTGCCGCCGTGCTGATGATGGTGCTGCGGCGTAACCGTGGTAGCGGCACGCCGAGCGGCCCGATTGGCGGCACGAACTACGGGCTGCAAGGTGGCTATCCCCCACAGGGCGGCTACGGACCCGGCTATGGGCAACCATCCGGCGGCAATATTGGCGGAAGCATTCTCGGCGGCGCGGTCGGTGGTATCGGCGGCGCGATCATCGGCAACGCGGTCTACGACCATTTTCGGGATCACAACGACCAGCAGGGACAGAACAGTGATGATCGCGGATCGGTCGGCGATTACGGCGCCTCCGGTGATGATCGCGGCGTCGTCAGCGATGCGCCGCAAGATGTTGGTGACTGGGGGAGTGGCGGCAGTGATCCTGGCACGGGCGATTGGGGTAGCAGTGACTCCAGCGGTGGCGATCCCGGCAGCAACTGAGAAGTAACGAGTGACGAGTAACGAGGCCGGAGCATTTCCCCTCGTTACTCGTACATCGGCTCGTCGGCGCGGACGAGTTTCAGCACGTCGTGGGTGTGCTTTTCCAGTAGATCGGGGCTGTCCCCCTCGATGTTCAGGCGGAGAAGCGGCTGGGTGTTCGAGGGGCGCAAGTTGAACCACCAGTCCGTGAAGGTGACGGTCAGGCCGTCCAAATGATCCAGATGTGCGCCGGGTTGGTCACGATAATGCGCTTCTATCTTTTGCTCAGTCGCATGCACGTCCCGCACCTCGGAGTTGATCTCGCCGGAGCGGACGCGGCGATCGAGCGGCGCGAGGGCCTCGGAGAGCGGCACATTCTCCACCGACAACGCATCGAGCGCGGAAAGGAGCGCGATCAGGCCGCTATCGGCGTACCAGTTGTCGCGGAAGTAGAAATGGCCGGAGTGTTCGCCGCCGAAGATCGCGTCCTGCTCGCGCATCACCTGCTTGATGAACGAGTGGCCGACGCGGGCACGGATTGGCCTGCCGCCCGCCTGCTCGACCGCCTCCGGCACGCCGCGCGAGCAGATCAGGTTGTAGACAATTGCCGCGTTGGGATGATGCCGCAAGAGCGCCGTCGCGACGAGCGCGGTTGTCATGTCCCCGCCGACGAATTCGCCCTGTTCGGTGACGAGGAACATCCGGTCGGCGTCGCCATCGAAGGCCGCGCCGAGGTCCGCCTTCTCCGCGATCACGCGCGCCTTGAGGTCGGCGATATTTTCCTGCTCCAGCGGGTTGGCATCGTGATGCGGAAACGTCCCGTCCAATTCGAAATACATCGGCACGAGCGTCACTTGCGGCAGTTTGGCGAAGACGCGCGGGAGGACTTTGCCTGCCATGCCGTTGCCTGCGTCCACGACCAGTTTGAGCGGCCGGATGCTCGCCGGGTCAATGAAGGCGAGGCAGTGCGCGGCGAAGTCGTCCAGCACCTTGCGTTCGGTGACGCTGCCGGTGCGCGTGGCGGGTGGGAAGTTACCGGAGATGACCATGTCCCGAATGGCGAGCAAACCCGATTCGTCCGAGACGGGGATGGCGTTCGCGCGGCACATCTTGACGCCATTATATCCGGCGGGGTTGTGCGAGGCGGTGACCATCACGCCGCTCTCGTAGCCATAGTTGCCGACCGAAAAGTAGAGCGCATCCGACGAAACCGCGCCGATGTCCACGACATTCGCACCGGCGACGGTGATGCCGCGAATCAGGGCGGCGGCAATCTCCGGCGACGAGATGCGCATATCCCGCCCGACGCAGACTTGCCCAACGCCGAGCATCGGCGGGATCGCACGCCCGATCTGCTCCGCCTCCGCCGGCCCCCATTCTTCGGGCACGAGGCCGCGCACATCGTATGCCTTAAAGAGCGCCGGATTCATCGCCATCGTCATTTTCCCTTCCACTCGCTCGCATCGCCACTTCTCCGTCAGTGTATCGCACGCACCCTGCTACACGCGACGAGGTTTTGGGGCGAAGCACAGAGGACACAGAGGACACAGAGAATAATAGGTGGCGAATCCGGAACAGGTTCTTTTTCCTCTTTTTCTCTGTGTCTTCTGTGTTCTCCGTGATCTCTGTGCTCGCTTTCCGTTTGACCTGGAAGCGCACGGAACGTATGATTAACGGATGATGGCGAAGCAGGCGGCGCGGCCCGCATTAACAACCGCGAAGCCACTCGAAGAGAAGACGATCTCCTCGAACCGGCAGGCACGGTACGAGTACGAACTGATGGATCGGTTCGAGGCAGGGATCGTCCTGACCGGGTCGGAAATCAAGTCCGTCCGGGCCGGGCGCGTGAACCTGCGTGAGGCGTATGTGCGCGTCGAGCATGGCGAGGCGTGGCTTGTCGGGGCGCATATCTCGCCCTACGAGCAGGCCGGGTACACGCCGCAGGAACCGGACCGCACGCGCAAATTGCTTCTCCACAACGACGAGATCGTTACTCTCCGCGTGCAGACGCAGACGAAGGGGCTAACAATCGTGCCGCTCCGCCTCTACCTCAAAGGGCGGCGGGCGAAGGTCGAGATCGCCGTCGGGCGCGGCAAGAAACTTTATGACAAGCGCGCCACCCTCGCCGAGCGCGACGCTCGTCGCGACATCGAGCAGCGGCGGCGGGATTATTGACGGTTGCACACTGATAATCGAATATCAGTTCCGATAATTGCCGAGACGGACGATGTCTCCATCCTGTATGGTTTGGAGCGCGGAGAGAATATCCGGCACGAGCGCTCGTAGCGTGTCGAGTCGGCTGTCCGGAGCAGCGAGAAGGATTATCGCCATGCTTGGCGTGTGGAGGCGTTGCTGGTACTCCATATTGCGATCAATTGTAATGAATACATCGAACGCCACTTCCGCCAGCCGAAGTAATGCGCCGTTCTTCGTGCCTGCCCAGCCCATCGCGGCAACCGTTGTCACATCATAACCGGGCAAGTCATGTCGCAATTGCCGTGGCAGGCACTCGTCAAGAAGAACGTTCATCGAGGGATTGAAAGAAGGGCTTGCTTGAGGATTTCAAGGAGTTGCGTCGCCTGCTCTCGGCGGACAGTCGGAAAGTCGTCCAGGAATTCATCGAGCGGTTGGCCCGCTTCGAGGTAGTCGAGCAGGGTTTGTACGGGCACACGGGTGCCGACAAAGACTGGCATCCCATCGAGAATATCATCGTCTCGTACGACAACCTGTTCGATGTTCGGTATCGTCAGCATAATGGTGCTCCAAACACGAACGCGCCTTGCGGATATTTCGCCATTATCGCACCGTCCCGTTAGCGGAAGAGGTCTTTCGCCGGGTCCATGATGAGGTCGTGGCCGGTGCCGTCGGCGCGGTCGTACGGATAGCCACGGATAACAGCGACAGGCACCTGCTTCACCTTGCCCATCACGAGTTCCGCTGCACCCGCCAGTTCGTCCGCGACGGCGAGAATTGTTATGCGCAGGTCATAGCCGGATGGGTCGGTCTGTCCACGATAGTCGGTGAGCGGCTGCATCCCGGCGACGCCGATAGCGATATTGACGAGGCCATTGCGCCATGTCCGTCCGAAGGTGTCCGAGATGATGACCGCGACGTCCGTGCCTGTCCGCTCCCGGAGCACGGCGCGGATGCGGGCAGCGGAGGCGTCCGGGTCGCGCGGCAGGAGGCAGACGGTCTCCCCCGCGACGTTCGAGGCGTCCACGGCAGCATTCGCGCAGATGAAGCCGTGGCGCGTCTCGCAGATAAGGATGCCCCGCTCCATCCGCACGATGCGCACGCTTTCTCGCAGCACGACATCCACTTGCCGCGCATCCTTGCCAAACTGCTCCGCAATCCGCACGGCGAGCGCCGAGGGCGTGATCGTGCGGAGGTCCACCAGTTGGCCTTCTGCCTTGGAGACGATTTTATGCGTGACAACGACGACATCGCCATCGGCCAGCGGCCGCACCCGCGTGGCATCCGCGATCAACGCGGCGAGATCGGCCCCCGGCTCAATCTCACCGATCCCTTCGAGGCCGGTGATCTCAACACTCATTTCCGCTTCCTCCAGTCGTGTAGTAGCCAGTAGTCGGGAGACAGTGGGCGGTGGTCGAATGGAGACGATCTCCGTTCTGTCTACTCTCTACTGTCTACTTCCCACCCGTTCCCGTACATCATCGGGGGTATCAACGTCGCCCGCAATGCCCGGCGCATGGGCAATGCGGTACGGGAGGCCGCGCTGCTCGACTGCGGCAATGTGTCGCCGGAAACTCCCCGCGCCGAAGCAGAAGGAAAGGGCATCGGGCGGCGCAATGAGCAGGGCATTCGTGCCGCTCCCGGTGTAATCCGGCGCAATGACCGCAGCGGGTGATATGGGGAGCAAGCCGACCATTGCGGTGAGATCAGCAGCGTTGAGACGCGGCAGGTCGGCATGGAGGACGAACACCGCTTCCGCGCCGTGGATACGCGCATCCGCCCGCGCCTCATCGAGCGCCGGGTTCAAGCCCGTTGTCCGCTGGCGCAGCGCCAACACGCCGAGCGCTTCCGCGACATCAAGCACCGCCGTGTCCGGGCTGACAACCGTGATACGGGCAAATTCGCCGGATGCCCGCGCCACCGCGACGACGTGCCGGAGCATTTCGAGCGTCAATGCTGTGCGCTCGCCCTCGCTGAATGGCGGCGTGAGGCGACTCTTCGCGTTAGCGAGTTCCTTCACCGGGATCAGGGCGTGAATATGCACCTTCAGGCCACCGGCTGCCGTGCGGCGAGGGTTTCCGCGAAAGCGAGAACGGCGCGCGCCAATTGCTGACGATCCGCGTCGTTGTGCATGACGGTCTGCGCCACCTGCACGGCCATGCCGAGGCTTTCGATGCGCGGGGTGTCCGCCGCGTCGAGCCGGTCAATGGTCAGCGCATCGAGAAGGCCAACGTATCCCGTCGCGACACCGTACGCGGAGACCTCCATCCCTTGCGCGGCAAGCATCCGATCCGCCGGGCCTTTGAGCGCCTTGCCGCCGACGATCGGTGAGATCGCGATTTTTACGGCGGGGCTGGCGACCAGTACCGCCCGCAATCCCGGCACGGCGAGGATCGGCCCGATGCTGACGAGGGGATTCGAGGGGCAGACGATGATCGCATCGGCCTGTGCCAGTGCGTCCGTCACTTCCGGCGTCATCCGTGCCTGTTCGATGCCCGCAAACCGAACCTGCGTGACGCGATCCTCGTGGCGGCGGCGCACGAAATAGTCCTGGAAGTCGCGCCATCCCTCCGGCGTCTCGACTTCCGTCCCGACCCGCTCGTCGCACATCGGCAACAAGCGGGCGCGAATGCCGAGGGGTGCGGTGAGGGAAGCCGTCACGTCCGTCAGTCGTTGCCCCGCGCGTAATCCCGCAGTGCGCTTCAGGTGCGTGGCGAAATCCGCGTCACCCAAGCGAAACCAGATATCCTCGCCGTATCGCTCCAGCATGGCGAGCGTCGTGAAGGTATCATTCACGACGCCCCAGCCCATCGCCGGATTGGCGAGGCCGGCCAGCGTGTACATCACCGTATCGAGGTCCGGGCTGATATGAACGCTGAACAGTTCCAGATCATCGGCGGTATTGCCGATCACCGTCAGAGTGTCCGGCGGCAGGACCCGGTAGAGGCCATCGGCGAGTTTGGCCCCGCCGACACCCCCCGCGAGCGCGACGATCTTCACGCCGCGCCACCCGCCGCTGCCGTCGCCTGCGTTGCCGCCTTTTCCGGCCACTTCAGATACGGGATGACGTGCTTCGCCATCCCCGCAATCCACTCCTCCTGATTGCGCCCGACGTTGTGAACATAGATCTCGTCGAAGCCGAGATCAACGTACTTCTGGACATGGGCACGATGCTCGTCCCAGTCCGGCGTCATCAGCACGCGGTTCTTGAAGTTCTCCGGGTGGACATATTTCGCCATCGCCTGGAAATCCTCGGGGTTGCGCACATCCGCCTTCGGCCACGGCATCCCGCCGTTCGGCCACTCCTTCATCGCCCACTCGACACACTGCTCCTGCGTCTGCGCCCACGAGGTGTGGATCTGGATCAGTTTCGGCATCGCCCGTGGGTCTTTGCCTACCTCTCTGGCACCTTTCTCGAACCGCTCGAAGAGGCCCTTGATTTTCTCGTCCGCCGCGCCGACGGTGATTAGACCGTCTACGGTCTTGCCTGTGCGCTGCGCGGTAACGGGGCCACCCGTGGCGATGTAGATGGGCGGCGGCGCGTCTGGCATCGTGTAGAGTTTGGCGGTTTCAAGGGTAAAGTACTCGCCCTTGTGCTTGACGACCTTGCCGGTGAAGAGTTTCTGGATGATCTCGACCGCTTCGGTCATCATCGCGAGGCGCGTCGGCGCTTCGGGCCAGACACCGCCGATGATGTGCTCGTTGAGCGCCTCGCCGCTGCCGAGGCCGAGGTAGAAGCGACCGGGGAACATCGCCTCAGTCGTGGCGGCGGCATGCGCGACGACCGCCGGATGAAAGCGGAAAGTCGGGCAGGTAATACCCGTGCCGAAGCGCATCGTCTTCGTCGCGTGGCCGAGCGCGCCGAAGAAGGTCCAGACAAACGCTGCCTGCCCCTGCTCCGGCGTCCACGGATGGAAATGCTCGGAGGCGAAGACACCCCCAAAGCCGACATCCTCCGCCTCCTGGCACCAACGCACGAGGTCGTTCGGATGAAACTGTTCGAGGGAAGCCGAGTAGCCGATGAAGCCCATTGTTCTTACCTCCAGACGGGCGCACAGCAGTACGCCCCTACATTTCCCTAGAACCCGCGCTCCAACACGCCCTCGATCTTCATTCGCAGTGTGATGCGGTGTTCTTTGCGGAAATTCGGTGTTGATTCCTTTGCGCGCTCCGGGCCGTTGTAGCGCACGGCGAGGCGGGCGATGTCCGCCTGCGCGGTCTCGACCGTATCATTCAGCGTCACCGGACCGCGTAGGGTAACGAATCGCTGTCCGTCCTCGACGCAGATCGAAATACGCGGGTCACGGGTGAGGTTGCGATCCTTCAAGCGGCCCTGCGCGGTATTCATCATGATCTCGTCGCCCTGGAGTTCGTACCACATCACCGTCTGCTGCGGCGATCCATCCTTGTTAATCGTCGCCAGCACGGCAAACCGCTTCTCGCTCAGGAATTCCCGTGCCGTGTCCGTCAGTTGCGCTGCCAATGGTGCCTCCTGCTACTGAAACCTCATCCCCGGCCCCCTCCATCGCAATGGAGAGGGGAGCGGACTCACTGCTTCCGACTGCAGACTGCCGACTGCCGAGTCTCCCTCATGCCCAGTGGACGAACTCGACCCTGTTGCCGTCCGGATCGCGATAGAAGGCGTTCATCACTTTTCGTTCAACACCGGGAATCGTGCGCGTATCGAGCGGCGTTTCGGCGGTGTATCCGGCGGCATCGAGCCGCGCGCAGATTTCCGCGATGTTCTCAACGGCGAGACCGATATGATCGAAGACGCCATAGGGGTGCGCGCCGGGGTCCTCTGTCCGCTTCGCCAGTTGCAGGCCCGGCAGCCAGTAAAAGACTGGTGCATCATCGGTGCCGCTCCGCCGCAGGATCGGCAACCCGATCAGATCGCGATAGAAACCGAGCGCCGTATCGAAATCTGTCACCTTGATGCAGACATGCAGATTCGCGCTGTCAACCCGCGCCACAAACCCCTCAGCCACACTCCCCTCCTCATAGTGAAACGCGTAAGCACAGAGGACACAGAGGACACAGAGAACACAGAGTGAAAACAGGGGAATTCCGTTTCTATTCCTTTCTTTTCTCCTCCGTGCCCTCTGTGTTCTCTGTGTCCTCTGTGCTGCAATCCGGTTTCATTCTACAGGTTTTGTGGCGGCAGAGTGCAGGGGTCGAAATGTGCGCGTCCGTGCCGGGTGCGGTACAATCTATCTCTGGGTCGTGGTGCGGCGCATGCTGCGAAAGGTCGGGAGGCAATGGGGATGAGCGGGGAACGCATCCTCGTTGTGGAGGATGAGCGCGCCATCGCCAATGTCCTGCGGCGCGGGCTGGCGTTGGAGGGCTATACCGTGGAAGTGGCCGATGGTGGCCGTGCCGCGCTCGACGCCGTGCGCGACCGTCCGCCGGAACTCGTCATCCTCGATTGGATGCTGCCAGACATTGACGGGCTGGAAGTGGCGCGGCGCATGCGCGAGGCGGGCGAGCGCGCCCCCGTGCTGATGCTCA
>JBPCPB010000096.1:0-26005 GCA_050999735.1 Thermomicrobiales bacterium
AGGAGAAGGTCGGTGTGGCAGAATCAGTCATGAAGAAGCCTCCTCGGTCGGTCGGTGTGTAGACAACCCGACCATACCGAACGAGGCTTCTTCTTCACAAGTCCCGGTTATGAATAATGCAGGCTAGACGACGAGTGAGTCTCCACATGGTCGTAGAAAGTGAGGCGCGACGGCGTGCTCGAATGCGGCGGCGAACTGAAGGACGAACCGATCAGCGAAGTGCCGACCAACGAATTGGATACCGACGGGCAATCCTTCGGTACTGAATCCACACGGCACCGAGATTGCTGGCAGACCCGTCACATTGAACGGCCCGGTAAAGCGGATAAGCGCAGCTACGGCATCCCCGCCATCAGCGACTGGTTGCGGAGTCTGCCCATCCAAGCGGTCTGCGGGAGTGGGAGCGGTCGGCATCGCCAGAATATCCACTGACCCAAGGAGCGCACGGTAGGATTCCGCTATCACGCCGCGCACTCGCATCGCCCGCAGATAGATGGTTGCGGGGAGCAGGGAGCCAAGTTCCAATCGTTCACGCGTCTTCGGGCTGTACTCTGAAGCACGAGTGCGCAACCACGGAAGGTGATAGTTGCTCGCTTCCGCATATCTCATCGCGAGCAAAACCCGTATCGCCTGATCGTTATGAGGTAGCGCGATGACCTTCGTCTTGAGGCCCATCGTCCTCACCGTCTCATCCGCTGCCGCCATGTGTGTCCACACTTCAGGGGTCACCCCATCGTCATCGCTCGGCGCGACGAATCCAACCGTGACCTCTTTGGGCAGCAATGGCAATGAGTCTGCATACCCGGGCGTCCCGGTATCACCATGCTCGGCAATCGTATCAAGGAGGATGGCGCAGTCGCGTACGCTCCTGGTCATTGGCCCCATATGGTCGAAAGACCACGAAAGTGGCACCGCCCCCGCCCGGCTCACCAGATCATACGTCGGCTTGAGCCCGACGATCCCGCAATATGCTGCGGGCAAGCGGATCGAGCCGCCCGTATCGGATCCAAGCGAACCGTAGCAGAGCCCAGCCGCCACCGCTGCCGCCGACCCGCTACTCGAACCACTCGTCCCATACGCGGTGTTCCAGGGATTGCGACTCGGGCCGTACGCGTCGCACACCTCGCCATAGGCGAACTCAAGCATATTTGTCTTGCCAATTATGATCGCCCCGGCCGCCCGGAGACGCCGCACCGCAGTCGCATCGTTGTCGGCAATGTAATTCGCGAGGATACGCGACCCGGCAGTCAAGCGGACACCTTTCGCGGCGAAGAGATCCTTCAGCGAGATCGGAACACCATGCAATGGCCCGCGATACTGCCCGCGAGCGATTTCGGCTTCCGCCTCATGCGCGGCATGGCGCGCCTCGTCCCCCATCACCGTGATGTAGGCGTTTAGGTGCGGATCGAGTCGGGCGATGCGTGCAAGCGTTGCCTCAGTGACGGCGACCGGTGAGAGCGTACGTTGCGCGATATGCTCCGCGACCTCGCTCAATGAGAGGGCACAGGTCTCATCGGGTGTCACGGTATTCCTCGCTCTCTCTGAAGGGCGTCGTCGCAGGTTCGTGATCTGGCGATTCCAGTTCCGCAAGCCTGCGGAGATCTTCGAGTAGGAGACGCAACTTCGGAGCGAGGGCTGCCCGACGCTCATCACTGAGCGTGATATCCTCGGCGGACAATTCATCGGTCATCGGACCCTCCTTGCGCGCGAGATGATGCATTACGTGTCGCGCTAATCGGTCTCTCATGCCAACCGTACCTCCCCGCTGTCGGGCCGTTCATGCCCGGAAGCGCGCAGATAATAGTCGCCGTTCGCAATCGAAGGACACTCACAGACGAGTAGGCGGAACAATCGATCATCCACTATCCGTGCTTATGCCATCAACTTCGGATCGAGCGCGTCACGTAGGCCGTCACCGAAGAAGCTGTAGGCGAGGACGGTGAGTGAACTCAACACGCCCGGCTAGACCGATAAGAGCGGTGCATTGAACATTTTTTGCTGGGCATTTTGCAGCATATTGCCCCATGTTGCGGTCGGTGGCTGTACGCCGAGACCGAGGTAGCTAAGGGCTGATTCCGTGAGGATCGCATAGGCAACACCGAGTGTCGCCGCGATAATGATCGCGGAGATCGCCTGCGGGAGAACATGAACAAAGAGAATCCGCCATGACCCCGCGCCGGTCGCCCGCGCGGCAACGACGAATTCCGCGTCGTTGAATCGTAGGA
Organism: Thermomicrobiales bacterium; assembly: GCA_050999735.1. Taxonomy (GTDB): domain Bacteria; phylum Chloroflexota; class Chloroflexia; order Thermomicrobiales; family JALYUS01; genus JALYUS01. Next base: position 2,226 of record JBPCPB010000096.1, read on the forward strand.
TCTCCCCACGGACGAGGCGTGCAATTGCCATCCAACTGGTCAGGCCAATGACGAGGATGATCGTCAGCAGTGATCCACCAAAAATGGTCAGGACGAGCAAGAGGAGGAAGAAGGTCGGGATCACCAGCATGGCATCGGTGAAGCGCATGAGCACCGAGTCCACCCAGCCACGGAAGAAGCCGCTGAGACCCCCAGCCAGCGTCCCAACAACAACGCTCACCGCGACCGCTGCGATGCCCACGAGGAGGGAGACGCGTCCGCCGTAGAGCAGCCGCGTAAACACATCGCGCCCGACTTCATCGGTGCCCAGCACATGTGCCGACGATGGCGGTTGGAGACTGTTTGTCGGTGCCGTCCGCTGTGGCTGATAGGGCGTGATAAATGGTGCGAGGAGCGCTGCCAGATGCACGATGATGAGAAAAACGAGACTCGCGACCGCCAACTTATTCCGTGCAAACGTTCGCCACCGTTTCCGGCTGATGCTCATACCGATACGCTGCTGCTGGACGGGTCCCGTTGTCGACGTAATCGCATTCATGACGCAGTCCTATTCAAAGCGGATGCGGGGATTGACGAACGAGTACACGAGATCGGTGCCAATATTCACGATCAACACGACCATCGAGATCATCACCGTGATACCCATAATCATCGGGTAGTCGCGCGTGATCGCCGAGGAATACGCGAGGCGACCGATTCCCGGCCAGGCGAAAATTGATTCGACGATGATCGAGCCTCCGATAAATCGGGGAATTTGTAGGCCAATGATCGTGATGACCGGGATGATCGCGTTCTTGAGAGCATGACGCTGAAGCACCACGCTTTCGCGGATTCCCTTCGCGCGCGCCGTACGGATGTAATCGAATCCAAGGACCTCGAGCAAGCTGGAACGCGTGAAGCGCGTCAATTGTGCGAGTGTCCCGGCGGAGAGCACAAAGGCCGGCAGTACGAGATGCCGAAGCCGGTCACCGACCGACGGATCTGCCCCGATAGTGTACATGCCGGATGACGGGAAGATATGCCAATGCACTGAGAGGCCAAGGATGAGCATCAGCCCCAGCCAAAAGCTGGGTACCGAGAGACCGACCAAACTGAGCGACGTCACGGTGTAATCAAGGACCGAATAGGGGCGCGTGGCGGAAATAATGCCCGCCATGATGCCGATGACGACCGAGAGGAGCATTGCCACCGAGGCGAGAATCAGCGTGTTCGGTAAGCGCGAGACGAGGACCTGCAGAACCGGGCTGTGTTCCGTCCAGGAGGTGCCGAAGTCGCCGCGCACAATGTGTGACCACCAGATGAGATATTGCACCTGCACCGGTTTGTCCAGTCCGAGGTTGTGCCGGAAGAGCGCGCGATCCTGGTTCGTCAGAAGATTGCCAGTCATGATCTCGGGCAATCCCGGTGCGACGCGGATCAGCACAAATGTGATCGTGTTGACGATCACAAAGACGATCAGCGCCTGGAAAAGTCGCCGCTGCAGGTAAGCAATCATGCTAATGCCTCATAGGCAGGGAGTTGTTCGCTCCCAGGGTGTAGACCGATAATACGGCTCAACGCTGACACCGAACGAGAACCGGCGCAGGGCGAGTTACGGAGATTGCTCCCCGCAACCCCCAGCCCGCCTTGCCAACATACTGCCATGACGTTGGGGGTACCGATTCATCCTATTTGAAATAGGCATTTTCGAGGTTGTAATACGTCGCGTTCGCCGGCAACCCGAGCAAATTGTCGCGCCGGGCGAAGTTGCTCGGTGGATAAAAGAGGAAGATGCGCGTCTCATCTTCCGCGAGGATCTGCTGCACCATGTCATATGCTTGCTTGCGCTTGGTCCGATCCGTCTCCGTGCGACCCACCGTGAGCCACTTGTCCACCTCGGGATTTTTATACGCCGTAAAGTTCGAGCCGCGTTCCGCATTGTCCGAGGCAAAGTAGGCATAAATGCCGTCCGGTTCAGGATCAGGCGTCATATAGGAGACGAAACTGTAGTAGCCATCCGCACTGCGGTTATCGCGCACATTAGTAATGAACGTGCTGAACTCGGGAATCTGGATATCCGCTTTGACCCCAATATCCGCCCAGTTCTGCTGCACGAGCGTGCAGACCTGCTCAACGGTCGAGTTGCCCTTGAACCCGGCAAGCGGGAAGGTGAGCTTCTTTCCAGCCTTCTGCCACGTTCCATCCGATCCCTGGCTCCATCCCGCCTGTTGGAGCAGCGCCTTCGCCTTATTGGGATCGTAGGGGAACTGCATGACGTTCGGGTCGTATGCCCAACTGATCGCCGGAATGATCGGCCCGGTCGCGATCTGTCCGGTCCCGTGCAGTATATTGGTAATCATCGCCTGCCGATCAATCGCATAACTGAGCGCCTGTCTGACCAGGCGATCACCGAAGAGATCGGTACGATTCATGTTCAGATGCACCGCGTAGAAGATTGATGCGATGCTTGAATCAATGGTGAGGCCCGATTGCCCCTTCACCGCCGGCACACTCGCATCGGGAAAGAAGGGGATGCCGTCCAGTTCGCCGGTTTTCAGTTGCGCGATCTGCACATTCGTATCCGGAAGCACCTTGAAGACGAGGGTGTCAATCTTCGGTGCGCCCTGGAAGTACTCTTTGTTCGCCTTAAGCGTGAGATGATCGGCTGCGACCCATTCCGTCAATTTGTAGGGACCGATACCGACCGGGTTCTTGTCGAACGAGGTATCGGAGGCGATGTCCACTTTCTCCAGAATGTGCTTCGGCGCGACGAACCATCGGCCCGCGAGCGTCGTCGGGAGGGCGGACCACGGGCTCTTCATATGAAACTTGACGGTCAGCGGATCCACCACTTCAGTACTGGCGACAAGGGAGAACTGCTTCCCGCTCGCGCTGTTCACTTTTGGGTCAAGCATCGCGTCCATCGTAAACTTGACGTCGTCTGCTGTGCAATCCTGGCCGTCATGCCACTTGACGCCTTTGCGCAACTTGAAGGTCCAGGTCAGGCCATCCGCCGAGGTTTCCCAACTCTCCGCAAGGGCGGGTTTCGGATCGAAGTTGGTCGGGTCCAAGCGGACGAGGCTGATATGAATAGCGTCGGAGACATTGAGTTCAGCGGTCGAGGCGACCTTGATCGGATTGAGGGTGCCGGGGTTGGCGATGATCGGGAAGGTGATGATGTTTTTCGCGCTCTTGACCGCCGCCCCACCCGCTGTCGTGCTGGCACCAGGCGCGCGGGTCGTCTGCGCTCCACTCGTCGTATTCGCACTCGGCGCGGCGGGAGAGGAACCACAGGCAGCAAGAAGTGCGCTTACAGCGGCCAGCGCACTGCTGGCAACAAATTGACGACGTGTAACAGCCATCTCCTGAACCTCCTCCGACAACCCACCGATCAATAACGCTCGCGCATGTGTGGCCTGCTTATCCTCTGATTTGATCACCGAATCCGAGGAGGTCAACTAATCGCTCGTGACGGTCAATTGCTGCCGTATAGCCAATCTCTTTGCGATCAATCGCTTCCGTCGCCTCAATGATCGCGTCGAGATCCTCCCGCGCAATAATTGCCACGCCGTCATCGTCGGCGAGCACATAGTCGCCAGGGCGCACAATAACGCCACCGACGGTGATGTCAACTTGCGTCATCCCGAGTCGTCGGTTCACACCGACGCGGGGGGTGTAGTGCCGCGCGAAGGTAGGAAATTGGAGCGCGCGGAGACCGGCAAGATCCCGGACGGCACCATCAATGACCACACCGCGGAAGCCGCGGTCGCGTGCCTCACGCCCCATCAATTCACCAAGCAGGGCGCCCGCGCGGCCGTCGCCTTCGCCGTCAACGACGAGAATATCGCCCGGCTTCGCTTCAATGAGCGCCTTATGGACCGTAAGAATGCTGCCGGGGTAACACTTGACGGTAAATGCCGGACCGGCGACTCGTAGCCCGGGCACAATGCTATGGATCGCAGGCTCCAGGATGCCCATGCCCTTCTGGGCGTCGGCCACTCCGGCTGTATCTAACCGTTCGAGGCGTGCCGCATACTCATCCAAGATGAACTCCATTCTCGTGACAGCGAATATCCAAGCCAGCAGTGTTCAATGCTATCGGAATGAGGACGCGTTCGTCAAGCCTTATTGAACATAGTACCGGTGTTCATTGCTCAGAGTGGGGTCACAGAAATCGCGTACTAGGGCGGATGAGCTCGTATGTGCGCTCCTCGGGGAAGCGGACGAGCAGGCCGATTTGCTGCCAATCGTCGGTCGGTGCGAGATGCGGTCGGTGCCCCATCGTCGTTCACTCACCGGTCGGGGATGGCGAAGCAGGCAACGACCTCCGCAGATGTGCTCGCACCGGGCAAGAAGGCGGACATCGCCATTGACAATGGCGATCCCACACGAGACATAGCAGCCTTGCGGAATGTCCGTGCGGTCATGCTTGGCGGCCAGATTGTGCGGCCTGACGGATCGAGCGGCGGATAAGTTCTCGCCCAGCAGTTTCGCTCTGCACTATCCCGGCACGCTTATGGCCACCGCCCGACGCCGGCCCCGCCACGCGGATCGGCCCCGGCCTCCAAATGCCCGGTGTCTGCGATCCGAATTGCCTGGACGCGCGACATATACGTGCCGCGTTGGACTTCGTTCCACTTCGTGGCCAGTGCCGCGACAACCGCATCGGGGAAGGCAGGCTCCACAAAGAGCAATTGCTCCTCTTCGCTATGGAATCGCGGCGCCCGGACCGCGGCGTCCATGCCCATGTCGAAATCGAGGACGTTCGCAATTGCCTGGGCGACGGCGGTGATGATCCTGCTGCCGCCGGGGGCGCCAAGTGCTACGTAAGGCGTTTCGCCGCGAAAAACGATCGCCGGCAGCACCCCGCTCAGGCGTTTGCCGGGCGCGATGGAGTCCGGTTGACCCGGCACGGGGTTGTAATGGCCGAGGAAGTTATTGAAGAGGAAGCCGAGGCCGGGCGTGACAACCCCCGCGCCCGCGTTCGAGCCAATCGAGTGCGTGAAGCTGACGACATTCCGTATGCGATCAACTGCCGTGACGTGCGTCGTACCGGGGACGCTGGCACCGTCACGCACCACCACCCGCTCCCCTCGGCGGATGCGCTCCGCCCACCACGCGGCCCGCTCATCGCTCATGACGTGCGTTGCAATGGCGCGGCCCGCCTCCGACGACGTACCCTTCAGTTGGGCATTGTCGGCGAAGCCGGCACGCTGGATGCGGGCAAAGAGGTCAACGTAGTCCGCGCTGTTGTGACCGAGGTCGCCGACAGCGAAGTGTTCCAGAATCTTCAGCATTTCAATCAGTTGGCAGCCGGGGCTAGATGGCGGCGTGGTGATCAGCCGGTAGCCGCGATAGGTCGCATGCAGCGGCTCCTGCTCCTCGACGGTATAGTCGCGCAAATCCTCGGCAGTGAAGAGGCCGTGATGGTCGTCGAAGTCGGCGACGATGCGGCGCGCGATCTCGCCGTTGTAAAAGTCGCCGCCGCCGGCCTCGGCCAGCCGCGCGAGCGTGCGCGCGTAGTCCGCCTGGACAAACCAGTCTCCCGCCGCATACGGTGTTCCGTCCGCCTTAAGATAGATCCGTCCCGCGTCGGCTGTCGCTGCCAATTTCGTCATTAGGCCGGGATAACCGGGCCGCAGAACGCCGGTATCACCCGCCGACTCGACACGCCAGAAGGGCGCAATATACGGATAGACCGCAAAACCGTCTCGGGCGAGGCGGATGGCTGGCGCGAGAAGATCGTCCCATGAGAGTGCCCCACTGCCGAAGCGCTGGAAGGCGGTCCAGCAGCCGCGCACGAAGCCCGGTATCATCACCGACTGATGCCCCACCTGATTGGCCTCGCTCGCGAGGATATAGCGGCCAATTGTCTCGGCGCGACCACCGTATTCGCCTTGCCAGTGATCCGGCGCCGGCCGCGAGCCAATGCTCACCTCGCAATTGAGGACGGTAGTGCGCCCGGCACGGCCATCGTGATAGAGGAACAGTCCCGTCCCGCCGATCCCACACAGGAGCGGGTTCGTCACGCCTTGTGCGAAGGCGGCGGCGACCGCTGCATCGGCCGCATTGCCGCCCGCCGCGAAGATTTCCTGACCGGCTTGCGCTGCCAGGGGTTCCGGACAGACGATCATATTGTCATTCATTGCGCGCCTCCCATTCCCGGCGCGCCGCCGCGACCGCATACGGGCCACCAAGATGGCGCTCGGTCAACTCCGCGAAGCCGAAGACGACCTCGACTCGGACCGCGACAGCCCGGTAACGCCCGACGAGGTCCTCCAGGCGATCCCAGTACCATTCCTCGCCACCCGCTTGTTGCTCCCAGGCGGGACGCACCTGGATAACCCGCGCCTGGGATGGGTCGTAATAATCAAGGATGACATCGAGATCGTGCGCCGTCGCGCAGACCGGGCACCGCGCTTGGTGCATCCTCCCGAGTAAGATGCCCAGCCGCGCGTCGGGGTGGGTACCGATGTTCACCGTCCGGGCGACCGGCGACTCCCATCGCGCCCCACACATCCGACAGCAGACATCAACCGCCGTAAATTCCGTCTCCAGCACACGATCACCTCCGGTTGCTCGGCCCGCCGTGCTACGTTTTTCGCCGCCAGTTCTTAAGGTCCCAGAGTGGGGATGTCCAAGGTGTCGGTTCGTAGCCGACGAGATCCTGTTTGGCAGCCGCGACGTTGTTCCGCGCGACCAGTCCGATGTCGGCCACGTCATTCACGACGAGCCGCTGCATTTGCAGGAAGAGGTCCGTGTACTTCACGACATCCACCTCCATCGCGGTCCGCGTCCAGAGATCGTTAAAGGTCGGATTCTGATAACGCTGAAAGTTGGGCGTCGCCCAGTTATTGGCCTTCTGGGCAAGATCAATCGCCGGGTTGGCTGACAGATAGCGCCGGTACCAGCTGATCGGGAAGGGACTGCCGCCGTTGCTCTCCATGGACAAGTCGGAGTAGAACGCACGAATGCCATTGACATTCCCCGAGCTTGCCGACAGGAAGATGCTCGGATCAACGGCCTCGATTACGACGTCAATACCGATCTGCTTCAACCCATCCTTGATGATCTGTTGGGTTTTCTGCCGCAGGGAGTTGGTCGAGGCGCGATACAGCCAGCTCATCTTCCGCCCATTGAGGACGCGAATGCCGTCGGGGCCGGGTTTCGCTCCCGCCGCGTCGAGGAGCTGCTTTGCCTTCTCCAAGTTGAACTCCCAGATCAGGTCCTTCGGCATAAAGGCGGGCACCTCGTTCATCGTCAGCGCCGTTGTCGCCCCATTGGGGCCGTAGAGGACCGAGACGATGGCGTCACGCTGAATCGCCAGTGCCAGCGCTTGCCGGACCTTCAGGTCCTGGAAGTGGGGATGCGGTGTTTGGTAATAGGAGCGCTGCCCGTCTTGATCGGTCTGTGGATCGGCGCGGTTAATCAGCAGCTTCTCCGTGCCGCCGCCCGGCCACGTTACCAACGTGCCCGCGCCGCCCTCCATCCCCTTGAGCACCTGGACCTCGACCTGAAGATTCCCGGCGAAGTCATAGTCGCCGGTCTGGAGGACGGCGCGGGCAGCCGATGCGGCATCACCGCCACCCTTCAGCTCGACGCGGTCGAAGAACGGCTTACCCTGTTCGTAGTAGTCCTGGTTGATTTCATACGTGACGGCATCGCCGGGGACGAAACTGGCCACCTTGTAGGGGCCGGTGCCGATCGGCTTCATGTTGAACGGGGCCTCCTTCGCCCGGCCGCCAATGTAGTCCTTAAGGACATGCTCGGGGAGGATCTGCCCGGACTTGTTCGTGAAGGGGTCAAACCAGGCCGCGGTGGGCTGCTTGAACGTGATCCGGACGGTAGCGTCGTCGAGCGCGTCCACTGCGGCGATGCCCTGATAGATACCGAGCGTCGTTGCGGCCGTTGTCGGGTCACTCAGGTATTTATAGGTAAAGACGACATCCCGCGCCGTGAACGGTTGACCATCGTGCCATTTGACATCCCGTCTCAGTTTCCAGGTGACACTGGTTCCATCCCTCGCCACGCCCCCATTTTGGATGCTGGGGATCTCGGCCGCGAGAATCGGCGTCAACTCGGTCCGGGCGTTGAAGTCGGCGAGTGGCTCGGCGTAAGGGCGCGCGGCGTCAACGTTGCCGCCACCCTGGTCGAGATGCGCATTCAGGGTGGAGGGAGCCTGCCAGAAGATGAGTTTCAGGGTGCCGCCACCACCCCGTCCGGCGCGTGTCGCAGCGAGCGGCGTCGGCGTCGTAGCGACACTCGCGGGCGATGCGCCCCCGGCACGGGTCGCCGACCCGCCGCTGGTCGGGGTGGAGACGGGAGTGGATTCCCCACACGCCGACAACACTGCCGCGATCATCGGCGCGCTCAGACCGAGCGCGACCGCACGCTTGAGCGCCTCTCGACGTGTCAAGCGGTTCGCGTGCGCGTCTATCAGCAGCGATGTGAATGCACGCTCATTCATAGTTCTGTTCCCCTTCATTCACAGCGACTTTGACGAAAGACCGCCAAGAGAGCACACTGGAACCTGCTGTCGCTTCGATGCGCGGTCGCAGCATGTCGCGGATTGTCATCATGGGTCATCATCTAGCCTGTATTGGTGACATGTGGCGACGCGGTCGGTTATCATTATTGCGCGATATGGTCAATATGTACAGTCCGATTGACAAAAAGGGGGAACCTTGGCCGCTATCACATCCGTACTCGCGAATAACGAGACTGCTTCGGATGGCGCCGCACTTGGTGCGCGTATTCGTGCCGTACGGAGCCGGCGGCAACTGACAGTTGCCCAGCTGGCGAACCTCGCGCAGGTGAGCAGGAGTTTGATCAGTCAGGTCGAACGCGGTCTCGCTGCCCCCTCCATTGATACGCTGCGGCGGATCGCCTCCGCGCTCGAGATACCGGTCTTCTCGCTCTTCCTCGACGGCGTGGACAGCCAGACTGTCGTCCGCGCGGATCAGCGTCGCACGGTTACCTATCCCGGAAGCCGGGTAACGCGGGAGATCCTCAGCCCGGGATCGCATGGCCGGATGGTGCTCCTGTGGGTGACGTTCCCGCCGGGCGAGCAATCTGGCCCGCACCCGGTCCATCATGCCGGGGAAGAATGCGTCGTAGTAATCCGTGGCACCTTGGATGTTGTGATCGGCGAGCAATCAGTGCGCCTTACCTGCGGCGACAGCATGACCTTTGACTCAGAGTTGCCGCATGTTTTCCAGAATTCCACGAGAGAGATGACCGAGATCATCGTCGCAATCTCTCCACCGAACATCTAATTCCACATCCGTATCTGTTCCGAGCAAACACAGCCGCGCTGTCGCGCCTCTTCGGCGAACAGGTATGTCGCGCCCTCCTCGCTTCCCCTCAACCCCGAGTAGATGCAATTCAGTTGTACATATTGACGGTGTTGTTCAGTGGTGATAACGTAACCCACAGCCATAGATCGCTCGTCAGGAGGATGTCACATGAATACCGATCCCGGCGCATCGCGGATCTCCGATCAGGAAACACCACGAGGGCGCACGCTCTCACGCCGATCGGTTGCCAAACTAGCGGCATTGACGCTCAGTGCTCAGGGTGTCGCCGCGCTACTGGCAGCATGCGGCGGTACAACTGCACCGACCGCGACGAGCGCCCCGGCCAGCAGCGCGGCGAGTCCGGCAGCCGCCTCGTCGAGCGCCGCGAGCGGAGCAACCGGTGTGGCGAAGAGCACAAGCGCGAACACGAGTGCCGCGAAATTCAAAGCGCCAATCGTCACGCAGGGAGTTGACCCCGAAACGCTCGACCCGCATTTCGGCGAGTCCGGTATCAGCGGGAATGTGTTCGCGAATTGCCTCGAACCGCTCATCGGCTACGACCGCAAGATGAATCTCGTCCCGGTACTCGCCGAATCGTGGCAGACGATGGACGATAAGGTCACCTGGCGCTTCAAATTGCGGCAGAACGTGCAATTCCAAAACGGCGAGCCCTTCAATGCCGATGCCGTGAAGTTCACCATTGACCGCACGATGGATGCCGCACTGCGTGCGAAGGGGCTCAACGACCCCTTCCCCGACCGCTCCGGCATCACGAAGGTGAATGTCATTGATCCTTTTACCGTGGACATGGTGCTTAAGGAACCGAACATCGTCCTGCCAGTCTTCCTGACGTTTCTGTATATGCTCGAACCGAAGTATTACACCGCAACGCCGATTCAGCAGACTGCCTTGAAGCCGATCGGCACGGGCCCGTGGCAGGTCACGGAGTGGGTGAAGGGCGATCATCTGACACTGAAGAGTTTCACCGGGTACTGGCGCGGTGATCCGGGCATCCCGGAAATCACCTTTAAGCCCGTGCCCGAGAAGGCAACAGGCATCAATATGCTGCTCGCCGGCGAGGCGGATCTCGTCGGCAATCTGGCACCGGAAGATTTCCCGACGATCCAGGGAAACAGCAAACTCCGCACGAGTATGGCGCAGGGCAGCCGCCGCGTGCATCTCGGCATCCCCGCCAACGCGCCGAAGTACAAGGATCGGGCGATTCGACAGGCGTTGCGCCAAGCAGTAGATTACGCCGGCATCGCCAAGGCACTCCTCGGCCCCCTCGCACCGAAGCCCCGCCCCGACGTCCTCGTCGCGGGGGACACATGGCTGAACAGCCAATTGCCACTGCCGCAGTACAGTGCCGATGCTGCGAAGAAGGCACTGCAAGCCGCGAACTTCCCCTTTAGCACCAAGATCAGTGTCTATTCGCCCGCTGGTCGCTACCTGAAGGATAAGGAACTCGCGCAGGCGGTGGCCGGCAATCTGCGCAGCATTGGCCTGCAGGCCGACGCACAGATTCTTGACTGGACGGTCTACACCGATAAGATGCGCAGCAAGGAAGGGCTGGACGATCTTTACCTGCTCGGGCTGGGCTCGCGCTTCTACGGCCCTGAGGACGTCAGTATCGTCACGACCGGCCAGATCTGGGACCAGACGCACTGGATCACCGATACACAAAACGGCCCCGTCTTTCAGAAGATGTACAAAGATCTGATCCAGACCTTCGACGACAAGAAGCAGCATGAGACGGTCAATGAGATGCAGCGGCTCTTCGTGGAGGAGTCGGTCTGGCTCCCGCTCTGGCTGGAACCGGCGGCGTCCGGGGTGAACAAGCGGCTGACGTGGGAAGACTCCGGCGGCGGCAACCGCCTCGCGTTTTGGCTGCAGGGCGAAGATCCGGTCAAAGTGACCGCATAGTTCCGACGGGGGGTCCATGCTTCGCTATATCGTCCGACGGCTCGGTCAGACAATTCTCGTCTTGTTCGGTGTCACCGCACTTTCGTTCGGCACGCTGTTTCTCAGTGGCGATCCGACGCTCCTGATGGTACCGGAGACCTTTAGCGCCCAGCAAGTTGAAGCGTTCCGGCATCAAATGGGTTTTGACCGACCGTGGTACGTTCAGTACGGCGATTTCCTCCGGAAAGCCATACACGGGGATTTCGGCGTCTCGCTGCGCCAGCAGCAACCGACGTTTACACTGATCATGCAGCGGCTGCCCGCCACGGTCGAACTCGCCATCGCGGCACTGGTGATCGCGGTCTGCATCGGTCTGCCGTTGGGGATACTGGCGGCGATCCATCGCGGCACGGCGTGGGATAGTATGTTAATGCTCGGTGGATTGGTCGGCCAATCTCTCCCAGTCTTCTGGCTCGGCTTACTGTTGATTATGATCTTCTCGGTCAGACTTGGCTGGTTCCCTGTCTCCGGCATCGGTGGGCCAAAACATCTCGTCCTGCCCGCCGTCACGCTCGGCCTTTTCTCGACGGCGTATCTTGCCCGGATGGCCCGTAGTAGCATGCTCGAAGTATTGGGGCAAGACTACGTGCGCACCGCGCGGGCGAAGGGGTTGCGGCAGCGTGCGGTGATCATCCAACACGCGCTGCGGAATGCCCTCATTCCGCTCATGACCGTCGTCGGACTCCAGATTGGCGCGCTACTCGGCGGCGCGGTGATCACCGAGACGATCTTCGCATGGCCCGGCATTGGCCGCCTGACGATCCAGGCGATCCAGGGCAAAGACTTGCCGCTGGTGCAGGCATGCGTCACATTCCTCGCCGCAATCTTCGTCTTTGTCAATCTCGCGGTAGATATCCTGTATACTCGCCTCGACCCAAGGATTCGGCTCCAATGACCGCCTCTCCCGCGACGAAGATTCAACCGCTCGACGCTGACATTTCGGCGCCAACGCCAAAGCGCCGCGTCCGGTTCCGCGCGATGGGACTGGCGGGTGCCGGTGCCATAATCCTCCTCATGCTGATCGTGGTCGGCATCGCGGCGCCATGGATCGCGCCCTATGACCCAAGGGCGGTTTTGCTCCTCGATCGCCTGAAGCCGCCCCTCACGTCCGGTCATCTCCTCGGCACCGACGCGCTTGGGCAGGATGTATTCACGCGCGTGATCTACGGCGCGCGGATTTCGCTGCTCGTCGGCTTCATCGGCGTGGCGATCTCAGGCACGCTCGGCATGACCCTCGGATTACTGGCGGGCTATTACGGCGGGTTGTTGGACGACGTGATCATGCGGATCGCGGACATCCAGCTCGCCTTCCCGACAATCATTCTCTACGTCGCCGTGATGGCCGTCCGCGGCCCGGGTCTAGCCAACCTGATCGTCGTCATCGGCGTCGTCGGCTGGGTGCAATATGGCAGAGTCGAGCGGGGCATGGTGCTCGCGGAACGGCAGCGCGAGTACGTCCAAGCGGCGCGCGTGCTCGGGGTACCCGATAGGGTCATCCTGCTGCGCCATATTCTGCCGAATACGCTCGGCCCGATGATGGTGGTCGCCAGCTTCGGACTGGCGAACATCATTATCCTCGAAGCGAGTCTCAGTTTCCTTGGCCTGGGCGTGCCGCCGTCGGTTCCCTCATGGGGCAGTATGCTGGCGGACGGCCGAGATTACCTGCGTACGAGCTGGTGGTTGGCAACATTCCCGGGCATCGCCATCACCTTGACGGTCCTCGCAATTAATCTCCTCGGGGACTGGTTGCGTGACCGCTTTGATCCGCTGTTGCGCACGCGATGAACGCGTGCCTCGCCGCATGGTCTCCTCTTCCATATGAGGAAGAGGGTTGGGATGTAGGAAGGAGCATGGGAGCCGATGTATCGCCGTGACACAGTCGCCCCGTTAGGGCGTGGCAAGGTACTCTATCTGACCGGAACGCCGTACGAGCAGGGTATGCAACTGGGCCAAGGCGCTGCGGACTTGATCCACGAGAACGTCCGCCGGGCGGCACGGCTGCGGGATGAGGTCGCTGTGGGCCGCGACCAGGCGGACTACCACGCGATCACGCGGCAGAACGCTGCGTGGGTGGAGCGTGTCTATCCCGAACTGCTCGAGGAACTGACTGGCATCGCCGAGGGTGCGGATGTCAACTACGAGGAATTGCTCAGCCTGAACCTCAACGGGCACATCGCCTACGTCTACTCGACGATGCTCGCCTGCACGCAGGTACTGGCGACGGGGCCAGCGACAGTGGACGGCAAGACCTACATCGGAAAGACGCGGGACCTCGCGCGCGGGCCGCTTCTGCAGGTCTTCCTGCACCGCGAGTACCCCGACGGTAGTTATCTCAACGAGATCCAAACAGCCGGGCGGATGACGATCCCGGATGGCATCAACCAGTATGGCGTCTCGCTGACCTGTAGCGGCCAGTGGTCACCGCGCGTGACGGTGGATCTCGCGCGGGCCGATTCCGCCTGGCTGACGCTCAATCTCCAACCGATCCTACGCCAGGCGCGCACCGCGACCGAAGCGATCCAGATGATAGAAGAACAGCCACGCGCAAGCGGCATGCAGGTCCTGGTCGCGGATGGCACGCGCGCCGTGGCCCTGGAGGTGACCGATCAGGTCGTGCGCGCGTTCGATGCCGAGGAAGGAATCGTCATTCGCACGAATCACTACTTCGCGCCGGATTTGCAGCACCTCGTGCCGACATATGAAGAGAACCAAAGTAGTTACGATCGGTACGCGCGGGTACGGGAAATCGTCACCGAGCATTACGGCCATATCAGTATGCACGACATCCTCGCGATCCTCAGCGATCACTCGCTCCCGCCCACGGACAGCATCTGTCGTCACGGCGATGGTGATCGGCGCTCGAAGACGTGCGCGGCGACGATCAACTGCCCGGAGGATCGCACGATGTGGGCGACGCTCGGTAACCCGTGCGAGGCAATCCAAGCGATCGGGCGGCCGGGAGACTGAGCAGTCATATGTCGGGCGCCGACAGAAAGGATGACACATGAACGCCCCAGCGATCACGCTCGTGGTCAACGACTACGATCATCTCGCACCCCTCGCGTGCGGCGATGTAATCGTCGAGGATGTGGTTATCAATCTCGACCGCAAAACGCCCTTCATCGCGGCGCGCGCTGATCCATCGGTTCATGCGGTCGAGCATTCGTTTAGTCAGTTTCTCATTCGACGGGCGATGGGCGATCGCACGTTCGTTGGCCTGCCGATCTTCCCGATGCGCGCTTTCCGCCACCGATGCTTCTTCGTGCGACGCGCGAGCGATATGCACGATCTCACCGACCTGCGAGGGAAACGAGTCGGGACGAATGGCTGGCCGGATACCGGAAATACATGGAGCCGTGCGGCGCTCCGCGAGCAAGGCGTGCGCCTCGATCAGATCGAATGGTGGATTGGGCCGGTTGACGATCCCGCGTATGACTCCACCGGTCATCGGCCATCAGTAACGCTCCCGCCGAACGTCCATCAGATTGAAGGAAGGACGACGCTTGTCAATATGCTGCTAGCGGGGGAACTGGACGCCATCATGTGCCCGTGGCCGCCACGAGACTTTTCTGAACGCGATAGCCCGATCGTGCGGCTCGTTCCCGACTACCGGCGGGCGGAGCGCGCCTATCTGGGGCGCGTTGGTTTTTATCCGGCCCATCACATTATCGCGGTCCGTCGTGACGTTTTCGACCGGTATCCGCAAGCCATCCATGGCCTGTACCGCGCGCTCGACTCCTCGCGGCTCGTGTGGCAAGGCAAGCGCCGCCGGTTCACTGATACGACACCATGGCTGCTCGCCGAGATCGAGGAAGTTTCGCAGTTGCTGGGCGAGGATTGGCAGCCGAATGGCGTCGAAGCGAATCGAGTAATGATCGCGGCACTCTGCGAAGAGGAATTTGCTCAGGGTTTGGTAGATGTACGCATTGATCCCCGCACAGTGTTCGAGGAGTGCGAAAGAATGGGCGTCGTTTGATCCGGTATCTCGCACACGCGGGACATGGCGGATCGTTGTGATCAGCGATTGGGAGGGGCAATGATGGAGAACATTATTCGGGAGCGGGTCGAGGTGGTCCCACGAGCACTCGTCGCCGAGTTCGCGAACGTTGGCGTCGGCGATTTAGGCCACATTCTGCAATTTGGTTTCATGGACACCGCGATCCGCCCCGTCTGGCGCGATATTCGGTTAGTTGGCACCGCCGTCACCGTCCGGATGCCGAGCATGGATATCGGGCTGAATCGCAAAGCAATCGAGACCGCGCAACGCGGCGATGTGATCGTGGTTGATCGGGGTGGAGATACAGAAATTGCTTGCTGGGGCGGGTTCGCCGCGTTGCTTGCGAAGGCCAAAGGCATCGCCGGGTTGATCGTTGACGGCGCGATCACCGATACGATGGAACTTACCGATCTGCGTTGGCCGGTGTATTCGCGCTCGGTGTCCGGATTGTTGGGGCGCAACCCCGGTGGGGGAGAAATCAATACTACGATTAACTGCGGTGGTGTCCCGATTTCCCCCGGCGATCTGATCGTCGCCGACGATGATGGAATCGTGGTCATCCGTCCCGAAGAGGCCGCGTCACTGCTGGAAGCGTACAGGAAGCGGTTTGGCAACACGCCGAATATTCGTACTTGGATCCGGGACGGTAAGCCACTGGAGGATTATCCGGGAGTGAAGCAGTTCCTCGGCACCGCATGACGCGTCGCTGAAGGGGAGAAACCGAGCGCAGAGGACACGGAGGGGAATCTTTATTGTTCGTCTCTGTGGTCTCTGCGTTCTCCGCGCTCTCTGCGTTTGATCCCCTCCTGGCGTCCTGGCGGTTCATCCGCAGCGTGGTTCTAAATGCTCGGTGGTGAGATCGCCACGACGATTTCGGTTGTCTCGTCGGTCGGGTTGTGGAAGATATGCGGCAGTTCGGAATCGAAGGTCATGCTGTCGCCCGCGTTCAAATGGACGGATTGCTCACCCGTCAACACATCCAACGTGCCGCGAATCACCACGACGCATTCTTCCCCGACATGATGGACCGGCTGCGGCCCGGATCGTTCGCCCGGCGGGAACGTTACCCATAAGAGCACCATGCGGCCGTGAGAGCCCGGGCTGAGAATCTGGCGCGTCACACTGCTGCCCGGATACATCACCGTGCGCCGCTGGTCGGCCCGCACGATCATCTGGCTGTCCGCCCCATTGAGAAAGAACGAAAAGACGGGCACTTCGAGCGCGGAGGCGACTTTTCGCACCGTTTCAATGGACGGCGCCGCGATCCCGCGTTCAATCTGGCTGATCAAACTCTTACTGACCTGCGCTCTGTCCGCCAATTCCGCGACGGTGAGATGACGCCGACCACGCATGGCGCGGATGCGTGCGCCGAGTGCTGAGGCATCCGAGACTCCATCCCTTTCGGCCAGTTCGGTGAACGCGGGTGCGGATACAACCATTCAGGCACTCCTTGTAACGGTCAATGACACTGCACATATTGACCCCGTTGTGCAGTCATGATAACGTAGATCGCAGTCTTGCGTACTCTTTCCAATCAGGAGGATAGCAATGTGGATACCGCCTCCGACGCACCGCAGGACTTTACCATGACAGCGGCACGGCCGCGCGCATTCTCGCGCCGCTCCTTCATCACGTTCGCGGCCGCGACGATTGCAGCGGAGAGCGCGGCCGGCATCCTCGCGGCGTGCGGCGGCTCGACGACCGCGCCGACGCCCACCACTACCGGGCGGACTGCCGCGACGACCGCCGCCGGAGGCAGCGCCGCAGCGCCGACCGTCATCCGTTCAAGCGGCGCGAGCGCCGTTTCCGGCAGCCCGGCGGCGAGCGGCACGGCGACTACGACTGGCACCGTCGGCCCCAGCCAGGCGAAGATCATGAGCGGCCCGTCCAAGCTTGTCCTCGCGCAGACGGCGGAACCGAGCACGCTCGACCCGCAGTTCGAGCAATCGGGTATCATCGGCACCTACCTGAATCCGATGGTCGAGCACCTGATGGATTTCAACCGGGACCTCGCGATCACGAACGTTCTCGCCGATACGTCCCAGCAACCGACAGATGGTGTCACCTACCGCTTCAAACTGCGCCCGAACATGAAATTCTGGGACGGCACGCCTGTCGATGCGAAGGCGGTCAAGTTCACCTATGACCGCGCGCTCGATCCGGCGAACCGCAAGAAGGGATTGAGCGATCCCGTCCCCACCTTGCAGGGCGTCGATCACGTTAACGTCATTGATCCGCTCACGGTGGATGTGGTCACCGCGAAGCCCTCGACGCTCGCATGGCCCTTCTTCTGCCAGGAGTTCATCCTCAACCCAGCGTTCTACGGCGCGAAGTCCTTCGAGGAGACCGCGATCCAGCCGATGGGTAGCGGCCCCTGGAAGTTCGTCAAGTGGACGAAGGGAGACCAGATGGAGATGGCGGCGAACGCCGACTACTGGCGCGGGAAGCCGCAGATCGACAGCCTCATTTTCCGCACGATCCCGGATGCCGGCACCCGTCTCGCCCTGCTCGAACGCGGAGACGCGGACATCATTACCGATATCAGCCCGGACGATCTGCCGACGATTAACGGCAACGACAAGCTGCGCTCGACCTCCGTGCAGACGACGTTCCGGGTCTTCATCGGTGTCCCGTGCAACCAGGCGAAGTGGAAAGACCGGCAGGCGCGCGTCGCGCTCAACTACGCCATCAACGTCGATAACATCGTCAAATACGTCCTCGGCGGCCTGCCAGGGGAGCGGCTGCGGACGCCGGTCATTACCCCGGGATGGCCGAACCCGGATATCAAGCCCTACACCTTCGATCAGGCGAAGGCAAAGGCGATGCTCACTGCAGCGCAGTTCGACTTCAGCCAGCCGGTGACGCTCTACACGACGCAGGGCGGCATGAAACGGCTCGATGTCGCGCAAGCGATCGTCGCGGATCTGAATAAGCTCGGGATGAAGGCCACGGTGCAGGTGCTGCAGGATGCTGTTTTCACGTCCAAGTTGAAGGCCCGCGAGTTCGACGACCTCTATCTTAACCAGCTCGGAGCGCCGAGTTATGGGCCAGTCGAAGTCGCGCTTCCCACCGGGGACCTCGGGCTTGATTCGACCCATTTCCCGGACGCGACCGCCGATGGGCCGAAGTACCTCGATCTCTACCAGCAAGTCCGCACGACCTTCGACGTCGCGAAGCAGCACGACCTGGTTAATCAAATGCAGGCCCTGTTGATGGAGGAATCACCGTGGATCCTGCTTTACCTCGAACCGTACCTGTTCGGCGTCAACAAGCGCGTTGATTGGCAGCCGACAAGTTACACCCGCCTCGATTTCTGGCTACCGGGTTGAGCCGCAGGCGAGAGGAATATCCGCAATGGCACAGTACGTTGTTCGCCGCCTCCTGCTCGCGCTCCTCGTCGTCTTCGGAGTTTCGGTCATCTCATTCGGCATGACCTTCCTCTCCGGGGATCCCGCCACCGCACTCGCCGGGGACAACTGGACGCGGCAGCAGATCGACGAGTTCCGGCACGACTTGGGGTTCGATCGCCCGTGGTACATCCAGTACTGGGACTTCCTCACCCACGCACTACGCGGGGATTTTGGCGAGTCGCTGCGGCAACATCGCCCGGCGATGTCCCTGCTCGCGGAGCGGATGCCCGCCACGCTCCAGCTCACCGGAGCGGCCTTCCTGCTCTCTGTCTCGCTGAGTATCCCCATCGGCGTCCTCTCGGCGACGCGCCGCAACTCGTGGTATGACCGCGTCGCGATGCTCTTCGCACTAGCCGGTCAGTCCATGCCCGTCTTCTGGGTGGGGACGATGCTGATCCTGATCTTCGGCGTCAAGCTCCACTGGCTCCCGATCGCCGGGTCGGGAGGAGTGAGTCATCTCATCCTCCCCACCGTCACGCTCGGGATCTTCTCCATTGCCCGCAACGCGCGCATCGTCCGCTCCTCGATGCTCGATGTGCTCGGGCTCGATTACGTGCGGACCGCGCGGGCCAAGGGACTGCGGGACGCGCGCGTCCTGATGGGGCATGCCTTCAAGAACGCGCTCCTGCCGATCGTGACGCTCTTCGGGCTTGATATCGGCTACCTCCTCTCGGGCGCCGTGATCACGGAAACGATCTTCGCCTGGCCGGGCGTCGGCCGACTGACGGTAGACGCCGTCCTCGGCAAGGACCTGCCGCTCGTGGAGGCCGCAGTGATCGTCCTCGCGACGGTCTTCGTCCTCATCAATCTGCTCGTTGACCTCATGTACGGCTATCTTGACCCGCGGGTTCGGTTTCAGTGAGCGCCGCTCGGGAAGAACACGCCCAGGCGATCTTCGCGCCGGCACCCGCGCGGCGGACGGGGCCACGCGCGCTCGGGCACCGGCTCGCGCGCAACCGGATGAGCCTCAGCGGGGCGGCGATCCTCGCCGCGCTTATCCTCGCGGCGATCTTCGTGCCGCTCCTCTCGCACGCGGACCCGGCGGCGACCGATCTGCCGAATCGGTTCATGCCGCCCGCGTGGATGGCGCGAGGGGCGATGGCCCATCCCCTCGGGACGGACAGCCTCGGGCGCGATGTCCTCATCCGCGTTATTTACGGCGGTCGGATCAGTCTCACCGTCGGCTTCGTGGCGGCGCTCATCGCGATCGCCGTCGGCGTGCCGCTCGGCATGCTCGCGGGGTACGCCGGGGGCGCCGCCGATGCCGCGATCATGCGGTTCGCCGATATCCAGCTCGGGTTCCCGCCGATCCTGCTCTACATCAGCGCGCTGACAGTCATTCGGCCGAACCTGAGCAAGATCATCGTCATCCTTGGGATCGCCGGCTGGGTGATCTACGCGCGGCTCATCCGCGCCCAGGTGCTGGTGCAACGCCGGACGGAGTATGTCGAGGCGGCCCGCGCGCTTGGCGCGAGCCATCTGCGTATTGTGTGCGTCCATCTCCTGCCCAATGTGCTCGCGCCGATCATCGTCGTCGCCAGTTTCTCTATCGCCACCTTCATTCTCACCGCCTCGTCCCTCAGTTTTCTCGGGCTCGGTCTGCCGCCATCCACGCCGGACTGGGGCCTGATGATCGCGGAGGGGGTGAAATCCATCCGGATTGCCTGGTGGCCGTCCACCTTCGCCGGCATCGCGGTCAGCCTGACCGTCTTCGGCGTCAATGTCCTCGGGGACTGGCTGCGTGACTATCTCGATCCGCTGCTCCGCATGCAATCATGAAAGGAAGAGCGCAATGGTAATCGCGACAACTGAGGCGCGTTTCGCACAGACGATGGTCACGGCGCGCGGCGGGATGGTGACCGCGAATCAGCGGCTGGCGGCCGAGGCAGGTGCCGGCATCCTCGCGCGCGGTGGCAACGCCGTTGATGCCGCGATCGCCACCGCCTTTGCGGTCGGCGTCGTCGAACCGGCGATGAGCGGCATTGGCGGGCGCGGCTACATGGTCATCCATCAGCCCGAGACCGGGACGAGCCTCGTCATTGACGGGCACGAGCGCGCTCCCCGTGCCGCTCGCCCGGACATGTTCGCCATCCAGAGCGACGCGGAAGTGCTGACTTCCGGCTGGGGGTCGCAGGCGCTTGTCGTCGATCAGGCGAACGCGGTCGGACACCAGGCGGTCGCCGTCCCGGGCGTGCTCGCCGCGCTCGGCGTCGCCCACCGGCGCTTTGGTCGCCTCCCGTGGCGCGCGCTCCTCGAACCGGCAATCGCCCTCGCCGCGGAGGGATTCACCGTCACTGTCCCGCTCGCGACGACGATCGCCCGCAGCCGCGCGAAGCTGGCCCGCTTCCCTGCCACCGCCGCGATTTTCCTGCCGAACGGCTGCCCGCCCGTGCCGGGAGAGCGCCTCGCACAGCCGGATCTTGCCCGCTCGCTCGGACGGATCGCGGCGGAGGGGATCGCCGCCTTCTACACCGGCGCGCTCGCCCGCGCGATTGTCGCCGAGATAGAGCGCGGCGGCGGCATCCTGACGCTGGATGACCTCGCCGCATTCCAACCGCGCATCTGGGACCGGCCGCTCACGGGCTCCTATCGGGGCTACTGCCTGCTCACCGTTCCGGAGGCGACCGGCGGCATCACGATCCTGCAAATCATGAACCTGCTCGAGGGATTCGACCTCGCCGCCCTCGACCCGGACGGCCCGCATGCCCTCCATCTCCTCCTCGAAGCGATGCGAATCGCCTTCGCGGACCGCTTGGCGGTGATCGAGGATCCCGCGTTCGCGCCGGTCCCCTTCGCCGGTCTCGCGTCGAAGGAGTTCGCGGCGCTGCGGCGGCAGACGATCGCGCCCGACCGCGCGCGGGAAACCGTGTCGCCCGCCGATCCCTGGCCCTTCGATGATGTGGGCAGGGAGGTGATGCCGCGCGGTGAGACAGCTCCCTGGGATGCGCATGACACCGACACCACCCATTTCTGCGTCGTAGACGGCGCGCATACCGTCGTCGCGATGACGCAGTCGATCATTGACGCCTTCGGGTCTGGGGTCGTCGTCCCCGGCGCCGGTTTCCTCCTCAACAGCGCGATGCACAATTTCAACCCGATCGCCGGCCGACGCGGCGAGATCGCGCCGTGGAAACGCTCCGCGCACAATGGCGCGCCGACGATCGTGCTGCGCGAGGACGGCACGCCCTACCTCGCGGCGGGCGGCGCAGGCGGCACGAAGGTGATCACCGGGGTCGTGCAGATGCTCGTCAACCGGATCGACCGGGGCTGGACGATGCAGGAGGCGGTGGCCGCGCCGCGCGTCCACAACGAGGGGGGACTAAGCGAGATTGATGCCCAATTTCCGCCGATCACCGTGAACGCGCTGCGCGATCTCGGCCACCGCTTGGAGGTGATCCGCCCGACGTTCGCATCGCCGGGCTTCTCGCGCGTCAACGCGATCGCCGTGGACGAGACGGGCGCACTCACGAGTGGCATCGACGTCTTCACGGACGCAGGCGCCGCCGGGCTCGAAATGTAGTCTGATTAGTGGGTCATGCCGCAAATAACTGATGATCCGGCAGACCGAGAGTATCGCACTGGTGCGCGCTATTTGCGTCTCACTCATCTCCATTTAATTGTAGCACGACCCACTAATGGGTCGTGCCGCAAATAACTTGCGTTAACAGACAGGTGGTGCGAGATTGTGGGAAGGAAAGGAGCGTGACGATGGCAACCCCACAGAAGGAACCGTTGCGCGCGTTGACAGCAGCAGAGCAGGCAGTCCTTGCCCAGGTCGTGCGCGCAAGCAGTGAGCGCGTGGATCGGGTCCGCCGCGCCGGTGCTCTACTCGCCGTGGCGCGGGGGCATCCTTCGCGCAGGCGGCGGTGCAGGCGGGGTTCCGCAGCGGCGGCGCGGTCGCCGATCTCGTGGCGCGCTTCAACCAGCGGGGCATGGCGGCGCTGACGATTGCGGCGGGACGGGGGCGTAAGCCGACCTACGATGCCAGCGCGCGCGGGAGCATCGTCGCGACGGCACAAGCGCAGCCGGAGCGGCGGCAGGACGGCACCGCGACGTGGTCACTCGGCACCTTGCAGCGGCGATTGCGTCGTGAGGGGATGGAGCGGGTTGGGACGAGCACGATCCGGCGGGTGTTACAGGATGCGGGCAGTTCGTACCAACGCAGTCGCTCCTGGTGTCCGACGGGCACGGCGCAACGGGTGCACACGAGCGGAGTGGTCACGGTGATTGACCCGCAGACCGAGGAAAAAAGGGGCTGATCGAGTTGGCGTATCGGTGTGCGGAAGCAGCAGGCATTCCGCTCTGGTGCCAAGACGAGGCGGGACCGTATCAAACGGTGCCGTATCCGGGCGAACGCTGGCGACCGGAAGGCGATCCGCTGCGGCAGCCGCACGAGTATCTGCGTGCCGGTACCGCGAAACTGCTGACGCTCTTGCGCCCCGCGACAGGAGAAGTGCGCGGCACGGGGGCAACGAGGACGACGAATGCCGTCCTGCATCCGTGGGTGCAAGCGGAGATGACGGAGAGTCTCGCCACGTTGCCCACCGCGCCGGTGGCAGAAGCGGACCGACCGCTGGCAGCACGCTGGGCGACCTGGCTCGGTCACGAACCGCGCGATCCGTTCCCGCCGCTGCGCCTGATCCTCGTCTGGGACAATCTCGCCGGACATCTGAGTTGGCCCATCGTTGACTGGCTGTTCCAGCATGGAGTGATGCCGTTATATGCGCCGCTATCCGGCTCGTGGCTGAATCTGCCCAAAGGGCACCCGCAGAATCGGTGCAACGGATTATTAGTCGGCGCGCCCTCGCGGGGCAGCATCCGCAGACGCCGGAAGAAATCATCGCGTGGTTGGAAGAGACGGTGGCGGGATGGAATCACGCACCGACAGCGTTCGTTTGGGGAGGAAAGCGGCAGGCGCGGCGAGAGCGGGCGCGACGGCGGCAGGTAGGCAGCGCGGATAAGCGGGATAATCTCGGTATGCCGAATCGCCAGTTATATGGAGCATGACCCACTAGTATCTCGCCACGCTGATTCTGATGGATGTATCCTCTCTGCATGATCGGTTGTCCATGCAGGAGGAGAGCAATGCGAAAAGTATACATCGTCAGGTTGACCGGAGAGGAACGGGAGCAGTTG
>JBPCPB010000097.1:0-8043 GCA_050999735.1 Thermomicrobiales bacterium
CAACTGCTCCCGTTCCTCTCCGGTCAACCTGACGATGTATACTTTTCGCATTGCTCTCCTCCTGCATGGACAACCGATCATGCAGAGAGGATACATCCATCAGAATCAGCGTGGCGAGATACTAGCATGGGGTGGTACTCGCTGCTAGACTCGTGTACGGACGGTGAATTCGGGCGTATCGCCGATGCATGGTAGGAGGGATTGCGGTGAAGGAGCAACAGACCCTGAATGTCGTTCGCGCGCTCATTGTCGAGTTTGTCGGGACATTCGCGCTTATCTTCGTCGGTGCGGGGGCCATTATCGCCACGGCAGGCGGCAATCTCGTCGCGATTGCTTTCGCGCACGGTCTCGCGATTGGTCTCCTTGTCGCGGCGGCGGGGCATATTTCGGGTGGTGTCTACAACCCGGCGCTGACGTGCGGCCTCGCGATTGCGCGGAAGCTCTCGCTTGCGCTCGTCATCCCCTACATCATCGCACAATTGCTCGGCGCGGTTGTCGCGGCCTTCGCGTTGAAGGGCATCTTCCCCAGCGCGGCGATTGATAAGGTAAGTCTCGGCGTTCCGGCCATCGGCACGGGATATTCCATCGGCGGGGCGTTCCTCGCCGAAGTCATTATGACCTTCTTCCTGATGTTTGTGGTCTTCGGGACCGCCGTGGACGAGCGCGGCCCCCGCGCGATTGCCGGTCTTGCCATTGGCCTCTCGATCACAATGGACATCTTCGTCGGTGGCGGCGTGAGCGGGGCGGCGATGAACCCCGCGCGCTGGCTCGGCCCCGCACTCGTTGGCAATCACTGGGCAAATGGCTGGCTCTGGTGGGTCGCGCCGATCCTCGGCGCATTGATTGCGGCAGCCCTTTATGCCTACGTACTTCAGGATCAGAGCGCCACGCCGCGCCCCGACACGCTCGACGGCGAAGTCCCGCGCGACCGCCGCGTCTAAACGGAGGACTAAGGACTGAGGACTGAGGACTGACTATGGTAGTGTGCGCATCGGTCCATGCCGATGCTCACGAAACATTGAGCGACCGGAACGAGGAACGCGTTGATGACATTCTTCCTCAGTCCTCAGTCCTCACTCCTCAGTCCTTTCGCTGCATTCGGCCTCGACTTGCACGCGATTCAGGACCTCGTCACCCGCTATGGCTGGTGGGGGATCCTCTTTTTGATGGCGTTGCAGGGCGCGACGATGCCCGTCCCGAATGAAATTACGATGCCGCTGGCGGGGTGGCTGCTCGTCGAATCGGTTGGGAAGTCGAAACTGCTGATCCTCTTCGCCGGGTTGGTCGGCGCGGCAGGCTGGGTGATCGGCGCGCTCATCGCCTATACCGTGATGGCGGTTGGCGGGCGGACGCTCCTCGCGCGGCTGCGGCGTCGCTTCCCGGCGGCGGAACGCGCGCTCGCCCGCTCCGATGCGTGGTTCGCGCGGTGGGGGGCATGGGCGGCATTCTTCGCGCGGCTCTTGCCGATCTCGCGGACGATCATCACCTTGCCGGCGGGCGCGGCGCGCGTGCCTATCGTGCCATTCACGCTGGCGACGTTCGCGGGGGCGTTTCTCTGGTCCACCTTCCTGGCCGGGCTTGGCTACGCGGCGGGCAGCCAGTGGGATCGCGTGCGCGGCCGGCTCGGTCAGTGGTATCTTCCCGTCACAATCGCCGTTATCCTCCTTGCGGCGATCGCGTATTTCGCCATTGGGTGGGTGAGAGCGCACCGCGCGGCGGATACGCATTCGTGAAGGGATCGAGCGTCGGATAGGGCGCTCGTGGCTGGATAACTGAGGGTGAAAGAGATGACGACGTACGATCTTATCATCGTTGGTGCGGGCAATCTTGGTCTGTGGACGGCGCATGAGTTGGCGCGGCGCGGGTTTGGCAGGATCGCCGTCTGCGAGCGGACATGGGCGGGTTTCGGCGCGACGACGCGGTCGGCGGGCGTTGTGCGGCAGCAGGGCGGCTCGGAGACGGCAATCAAACTCGGTATCTGGTCGCGCGAACGGTATCTGCGTCTCGGCGCGGAATTGGGGCTGGACAGCGGCTTCACTGAGACGGGCTATTACGTCCTCGCGGAAACCGAAGCGGAGAAAGCCGCCTTCCTCGATTTGGTCGCGTTGCGACGTGCCTGCGGCATGGAAAATGAGTGGGTGGACGCCGCCGAGGGCCGCGCGCGGTTTCCCGGTCTCGATTGGGAAAACCTGCTCGGCGCGACCTACACCGCGAACGACGGCTACGTTCATCCGCCGATTGTCGCACGCAATATCACCTTCGCGGCGGCGCGGCATCCGATGATTGATCTCTTCGAGCAATGCACCGTCGAAGGGATCGAACAGCGCGGTAGCAGGTTCATCGTGCGGACGACGCGCGGTACGTTCGCATCCGACCGCGTGCTCGATGCCGGTGGGCCACGGGGCGCGCGGAAGATCGGCGCGATGGTCGGTGTCGAGGTTCCGGTCGCGGCGGCGCGGCATTTCGTCGTCACGTATCCGAACATTCCGTCGTTTCCAATGTTCTTCGCGCTGGCAAAGGGCATCTACGTACGCCCGGAGGAGCAGGGCGCGCTGCTCGGCCTCAGCAATCCGTCCGAGCAGGCGGATCATTCCGACCGCTATCAACTCGATTTCGACTGGGACTACTTCGAGTACATGCGCCCGGCATGGGAGTCGGTCTTTCCGGCGCTCGCCGGGCAGCGTGTCTCGCGGTCGTGGGCAGGTTCGATTGATTACACGCCGGATCACCTGCCGATCATTGACCAGCCGCTCGAAGGCTTTTATGTTCTCGCCGCCGGTGGGCACGGCATGATGTGGGGCCCGGCGCTCGGCATGAAGATGGCCGAACTGATCGCGGACGGCGCGGTGCACGACCTCCCGGCGGATGAGATTCAACTCGGCCGCTTCCGTGCCGGCTACGTCCATCACGACGCTATCGCGCTGCCGTTTCCGACGACCTAACCCCCCAGCCCCCTTCCCTAAAAGGAAGGGGGAGCGAACCTCCGCGAGATCACGGCGTTCGGGGAATGCCTCGGTATTACGATGAGTCACCCCTCCCTTTTAGGGGAGAGGCTCCCAACCGCTTGACGACAGGAAATTTGCTGGTATCGTGGCAGGAACACGGAAAGCAAGCGAACCTTGGGGCACATTCAGGTATGCGGTGGGGACGTTCGGTCCGGTCGTATTCGGTGAAAGGGAGTGGGCTACCATGAAACGTACCTATCGTCTCCGTCGCTACGCCGCGTTGGCGTTCCTCGCACTGATCGTGCCGTCATTGCTCGCCGCGTGCGGTGGCAGTAGCGCGGCGACCGCTACCCCGGCCGCGACTAAGGCTGCCGCCACGACCGGCGCTGCAGCAACCACGGCTTCTGCCGTCGCTGCCACGACCGCGCCTGCGGCCGCCACGACAACCGCCGGTTCCCCGGCCGCTGCCGCCAGCCCCGCCGCGAGCGGCACGACGACCGCCGCGAAGACTGGCGGGCAAATTGTGATGGGCCGCAACATCAACGATCTCATCACCTTCGACCCCGGCCATGTTTACGAAATTTCCTCCAACCCGATCATGGCGGGCGCATATGAGACGCTCGTTTTCCAGAACCCGCCGGACATCACCCAGTACGTGCCGGTGCTCGCGAAAGAAGTGCCGACGACACAGAATGGCGGCGTCTCGGCGGACGGCAAGACGTATACATTCCATCTGCGCGATAATGTCAAGTTCCACACGGGCAACACGATGACGGCTGACGACTGGGTTTTCTCCATGACGCGGCTGCACTATCTCGCCGACAATCCCTCCTTCCTCGCCGACCCGTTCAGCACCGATACGGCGGTGAATGTGAAAGCGGTTGATCCGATGACCGTTGCCTTCACGCTTGCCGCGCCGAATGTCGCCTTCCTCTCCTACCTGTCCACGAACAACACCGTCGTCCTCGATAGCAAGGCGGTGCAGGCGAAGGGCGGCACCGATGCGCCGAACGCGAAGGACACCGACAAGGCGAAGGATTTCCTCGATCAGAACAGCGCGGGTACCGGCCCCTTCATCCTCAAATCCTTCACAATCAAGGATCAGGTGGTGATGGACAAGAACCCGAATTATTGGCGTGAACCCGCGAAATATGATCGCTTCATCTTGAAGCAGATGAAGGACTCCGGCACCGAGCAGCAGCAACTCGAAGCGGGCGCGATTGACATCGCCAATGATCTCGATCCCGATGCGGTCGCGCAGTTGGACAAGAGCGGCAAGTACACGCTCACCAAGGGCAATACACTCGATATCGTTTATCTCGCGCTCAACGTCTCGCCGGATACCGGTGGCTTGCTCGCGAATAAGCAGGTGCGGCAGGCGATTGGCTACGCGATTGATTACGACGGCATCATCAACGGCTTGCTCAAGGGCGCGGCAGTTCGTCCGCCGACGATTATCCCTATCGGCTTGCTCGGCGTTGATAAGCAGCCGCAGATGTACAAGACCGACCTGAACAAGGCGAAGGACCTCATCAAGCAGGCGAACGCGGTGGGGCAGACGGTTAAGTTCACGTATGGGGCGGGGGATGTCATCGAAGGCGTGGCGCTCGACACGCTCGCACCGAAGTTGAAGGCGGATATCGAGCAGACGGGTCTGAAGGTTGATCTCGCGCCGGTCGAACCGCAACAACGCCTCGCCGACTATCGCGCGGCCAAGTTGCAATTCACCGTTTCCAGTTGGTCGCCGGATTACGCGGATGTCCACACCTATGCCGAGCCATTTGGCAAGACAGGTGGCGCGGCCGCCAAGCGCGTCAAGTACTCCAATCCGCAGGTTGACGCGCTGCTCGCGCAGGGTCTGACCGAGACCGACAGCGCCAAGCGCGCCGACATCTACGGCCAGATCCAGAAGATCATCCAGGACGACGCGCCGTTTCTCGTGCTCGAACAGCCGGTCGCGCAGATCGTCTCCAAGAAGGTCATCACCGGCTACGTCTACCATCCCGTGGACCTCGTCAATCCGTACCTGCTTGCCAGAACGGGATAACACGAAGTGCTGAGCGCTGAGGAATAGGAGCCGATGGTCTCCCTCAGCACTCAGCACTCAAGGAGCGGAGCGACGCTGTGGCACAGTATCTCGTCCGGCGATTGCTGCTTTCAGTGGTCGTCTTGTTCCTGACAACGATTGCGACGTTTACGCTGGCGCACTCGGTGCCCGGTGATCCGACGGCGGCGATTGTCAGCGAGAAGATCGCCACGCCGGAAGTGATCGCGCAGGTACGCAAGAAGTACGGGCTGGATAAACCCGTGCCGGTGCAGTACGTCCTCTACCTGAAGAACCTCCTACATGGCGATCTCGGCCAATCGCTGACAACGCGCCACTCGGTTGGTCGGGACCTCAAGGAGTTCTTCCCGGCCACCGTCGAACTCGCGTTGTTCGCGATCCTGTTCGCGATTGCTGTCGGCGGGCCATTGGGTGTGATTGCCGCTATTCGGCACAATGGCGCGGTGGATCATGCGGCGCGCGGCGTCTCCCTGCTGGGAACCGCCGTCCCGATTTACTACCTCGCCCTGCTCGCGCAGACCGTCTTCGCCTATCGTCTGAAACTCCTCCCCTTCGGGGGGCGACTCGATGACGGCGTTAATCCGCCGAAGCACCTCACGGGCATCTACACTCTGGATGCCCTGGTGCATGGGCAATGGGATTTGCTGGGTATGGCCTTGAAGCATGTCCTTTTGCCCGGCATCGTGCTCGGATCGTTCGCCATCGGCATCATCGCGCGGATGATCCGCTCGTCCCTGCTCGATGTGATGAATAATGATTACGTCCGCACCGCACGGGCGAAAGGATTGCCGGAGCGCGCGGTGATCGGCAGCCATGCGCTCCGTAACGCCTTGATCCCGACCGTCACGGTGCTCGGCCTGACCTTCGGTGGTCTGCTCGCGGGTGCGGTCTTCACGGAATCTATCTTCCGCTGGCCCGGCCTCGGTCAGTACGCCGTGCAGACAGCGACCAAACTCGATTTCGCCGGCATCCTCGGCGTCACACTCGTCGTTGCCGTAGTCATCATTTCCCTCAATCTCCTCGTGGACATCCTCTACGGCTTTCTCGACCCCCGCATCCGCGTAAACTAAGGGAGGGTGATAGTTGAGCCGCCAGGACGCCAAAATGGAAGAAGGAAACGTAACGCAGAGTCCGCAGAGTGCGCAGAGAACACAGAGAGGGATTTGGTTCTCTTTTCTCTTCTCCGCGCTCTCTGCGGACTCTGCGTTAAATCGGTTCCGTTCTGGCGGGTACGGGCACTCTCTGGGCTGCATGGGCAGTATTAGCGGTTCAATCCTTCCGAGCCTGTTTACTGGAAGTGTGCGATGGCGACGATAAGCGCGGTGGAGAATGCGGCGCTCGGCGGACAGAAAGTGCGGCGAGAGCGGTCGCCGTTCGTCAAGGCGCTGTTGTCGCTGCGCCGCAATCCGCTGGCGATGGCCGGTCTCGTCGTGCTCGCGCTCTGGTTGCTGATCGCGATCACCGCGCCATTGATCGCGCCGGTTGAGCCGAACAAGCAGGACATCGCTCACCGGCTTCAGGGGCCGAATCGCGACCATGTCTTCGGTACAGACGACCTGGGGCGCGATATTTTCAGCCGCGTGCTCTTTGGCGCGCGCATTTCCGTCCCGGCGGGTATCTTCACCATCCTCGCCACGGGGACGATCGGGATCATTCTCGGCGCATTCGCGGGGTACGTCGGCGGCTGGCTCGACAATGTCATCATGCGCGCGGCGGATGTCGTGCTCGCCTTCCCCTCGATCATCCTCGCGATGGCGATTACGGCGGTGCGCGGCGGGCCGAGCGTCGCGAACGCGCTCGTCGCGATCATTCTCGTGCTCTGGCCGGAGTATGCGCGCGTCATGCGCGGGGCGGTACTTGCGCTGAAACAGAATGAGTACGTGACGGCGGCGGAGTCCATCGGCGCGACGCGCTGGCGCATCCTCATGCGCCATATCCTGCCGGGCACGGACGCGCCGATCATCGTCAAGGCGACGCTGGACATCGGCGCGGCGATCATCCTAATGGCGGGGTTGTCATTCATCGGCCTCGGCGCGGTGCCGCCAAACCCGGAGTGGGGCGCGATGATCAATGCGTCCGTGGCGAAGTTCTACGATTGGTGGCTCGGCACCTTCCCGGCGCTCGCCATCATCAGCGTCGTCATGTCGCTCAACTTCGTCGGTGACGCCCTCCGCGACGCTCTCGATCCTCGCCTCCGGGGAAGGTAGGACTGAGGGCAAAGGACTGAGGACTGAGCGTGACGCACCCCGTAGTAAACCCTCCCCTCCCTTCTCCATCGCCGAACGAATCTAATTGTTCCCTGACCTCAGAGCGATGGAGAGGGGCCGGGGGTGAGGAAAAGAAGGGGACTGAACGTTCCCACTCAGTCCTTTATCCTCAGTCCTTCGTCTAGTGGCAGGCTTCCGCCTGGCCCTTCTTGCCGGCGACGCGGAATGAGTGCCCACAGCCGCAGGTGGAGGCGGCATTCGGGTTCTTGACGGTGAAGCCGCGACCGAGGAGCGAGTCCATGTAGTCAACCTGCGAGCCGGCGACCATCTCGAGCGTCTCATCGTCCATCAGCACCTTGACGCCGTCTACGTCGCTGACGTTGTCGCCGGGGTGCTCCTGATTGTCGAAGAACATCCCGTACGAGAAGCCCGCGCAGCCGCCACCCTGCACCATGATACGCAGATGCGCCTCTTTGCCCGCCGCACGCTGCTCGCCGATCAGTTCGACAAGTTTCTCGCGGGCCGTATCGGTGAAGAAAACGGCCTGTCCATCGTCGGTCTGCTCAAGCGTTCGGGTTTCCGTTACCATCGTGATCGGGTCTCCTTCCGCGTGTCCGCGTGAATCGCATCGTGTACTGAGAGTATAGTCCTGATGGCGTATCGCGTCTATCGCATTCGTATCGTGTAACACGGGCCTCCGGCATTTGTTCCAATCTTTGAATTGGTAGCGTAGGGTTTCGGCCGTCCCCCTCTCTCCCCAACCGCAAACCAAGATCCCCAACCCCCTTTCGCGCAAAGCCCCCACGCCCCCACCCCCCTTCGTTTG
>JBPCPB010000301.1:0-5496 GCA_050999735.1 Thermomicrobiales bacterium
GGACCCCCTGGGGCCCGCCGGGCCCTTCCCTCCCCCCCCCCCCCCCTACGCACCGACCATATCGTTGCTGATTAGAGGGTGCCCTTCGCGACAATCGCGCCGGTGGGGGCGGGGCTGCCACCCGGTGGCTCGACGCTGATGGCGATTGCCTGCGCGTTCGTCACATCGCCATGCACGAGGCCGCTCCACGAGCCGTCCGGGTTCGGCGAGAAGAGGCCCGCGCCGACGGGGGTGGCGCCCGCAATGAACCAGACTTCGTAGACTTTCCCGTTGGCGAGCGACGGCAGGCCGCTAATCGTTAGTACGGCGGCCTGATCGCTCGCGAGCCGGAGCAATTCGCCCCGCGTGGCGACATCCGGCGCCGTGCCGGTGATCGGCTTTGCCATACCCGCCGCGGCGATTGCGCTGCTCTGCGTGGCGATCACCCGATCCTTGCCGGTCAGATCCATGTTCAGCGCGGCGGCCCAGCCACCAAATCCGATGCTCAGGACGAGCAGAATAGCCGCCGCGAACGGCCAGATGATGCCAGGCCGCCGCGCGCGGGCGCTGTTGAGGGAGAGGGGCCTGGCATCGTAGGGGCGCTCGCCGGTCTCCGTCAGCGCCTCTTGATAGACAGTAGCCATCAACCGCATGCGGAGCTGGGGGGTAGGCGTGAGGGAAGGAACGCTATACGGGAGCATCGCCGCCGCCTCTTTCAACATCGCCACATCGTTCACCGCATCCGGGTGCGCGGCGAGATACTGCTCGACGGTCGCTTCTTCTTCGGGAGAGAGTGCGTGGAGTGCGTAGGCCGCAAAGAGGTCGGATGGATGCACTGCGTCCGTCTCCGGCGTTCCCGGTGGATGGATATTGTCCGAGGCCGTCACCGCGTGCGCTCCATTCCCTCATCCACAGCGTCCGGTACATGGAGCAGGTCACGCAACTTGTCGAGCGCCAGACGCATGCGCCCTTTGACGGTCCCCAGCGGGATACCGACGCGTTGGGCGATTTCGGTATGCGTGAATCCACCATAATATGCCAAGTCAACCACCTGTCGTTGCTCGGGGGGCAGGGTTGCCATCGCCAGCCGTATCCGCTCGTGTTCCAAACTCTGCACGACTTCCGTCCATGTATCCTCTTTAGCGGGCAACGGCAGCGCGTCATCAATGACGGTATCCGCGCCCGCTTTCGCCCGCACGCTGCGCATCTGATCAATTGCGCGGTGATGGACAATCGTCAGCAGCCAGGTACGGACGGTCCCGCGGCGGGTATCATACGTCGCACCCTGCCGCCAGACATTGAGGAACGCTTCCTGCACCACATCCTCCGCGCTCCCACGCTCCCCAAGGAGACGATACGCAAGCGCGAAGGCGAAGCCACCATAGCGGTCATAGAGCAGTTCAACGCCGCGCGGGTCACGATCCGTGATCTGGCGAAGAATTGCGGCGTCTACGTTCTGATCCGTATTGTCGTCCGCCACTATTACTCTCTTCCTCACTGTACGGAAAGCCCGCGTGCGCGGATCAGTCGCTCCATCATACAGCCGAGACAAAGGGTTTGACCATTTATTATACCGAATAGATGTGATCCGACTGCAATTACTCCGCAACGAGACGAAGATATTGATCTGGCACCCTTCTTGCGCTATTGTTTTAGGGCTTTCTCTTGGTGTATTGGTTCATCCTGGAAAGGAGTGGGGTGGGTGCGAGAGTCGGGGTGACGGCGCGACTGATCCGATCCCCGCAATGTCGCGTACTCAGGGTAGGGTCTCACTGACGGGCTGACAGCGGCCCGCCATCGCATTGGTAGTCCTCCGTTGTGAGGAAGGAGCAACCAAATCGTGGAAGAGCGCATTTTACGCATCGTGCATGCGGAACTCTCGCGTCGCTCACTTTTGAAGGGTGTGATTGGTGCAGCAGCCCTAGCGGCAGCACCGATCAGCAGCATCGCCCTCTTCGAGTCGCAAGCCCTCGCCGTCAACCTCCCCGATGACTTCGCCATTCTCAACTTCGCCCTCACCCTCGAGCACCTCGAGGATGTCGCCTATCGCCATGCGGTCGCCAGCGGCAAGTTGACCGGCAAGAACCAGCAGTATGCACAGATGTTTGGCGACCAGGAACATCAGCACGTCGTGTTGATCACCGGGGCGTTGCAGCAGGCGGGCAAGACGCCGGTCGCCGAGCAGGCGCACTACAACTTCCCCGCCTACACGGACGAGCATACGATTGTTGACTTCCTGCGCACGCTGGAAGAGGTGGGCGTTGGGGCGTACACCGGGGCGGGACAGTACATCAAGGACAAGGGCATCCTCGCCGTGGCGGGCGGCATCCAGCAGGTGGAAGCGCGGCACACGGCGATTCTGCGACGACAGGACGGCATGGCGCCGGTACCGAGCGCCTTCGAGAAGGCGCTGACGTCGGACATGGTGATAGCGGCAGCCGGGCCGATCCTCGGCGCATAAGCGACGAGATTGAAGGGAGAGCGAAACAACGATGGTGACGTTCAACAATGACATTGATGTGCTCAACTATGCACTGGGCCTTGAGGACTTCGAGGCAGCGCTGTACAAGGTGCTGATCGGGACGAATCTCTTGACGGGCACGGAAGCGCAGTATCTGACAACGTTCGGGATGCAGGAGCAGACACACGCCGACACGCTGCGCAGTACGATCAGCCAGCGTGGGGGGACGCCGGTGCCGGTGCGGACAAGCTACAACTTCGCGGCGGCGGGGCCGATCACGACCCGAGACCAATTGGTGGCGGTGCTGGCAATGGTGGAAGATGTCGGGGCGTCGGCCTATCTGGGAGCGGCGGGATTCCTACAGGATAAGGGACTGCTGACAGCGGCGTTGACGATCCACGCGGTGGAAGGAGAGCATGCTTCGATCTTCCGGGACATGGCGGGGATGGTAGCGGCACCGGACGCGGTGGCGAAGGGACGGACGCCGGACGAAGTGATCGCGATCGTCACTCCCTTCCTCCAGACGCCTGCATCGGGCGGCAGCACGTCCACCGGTAGCCCGTCTACCAGCCCACCAACGGGCGCGCAAGGGCCGGCCGGCTCGGGAACCGGTAACTCCAGCCCGGGCGGCGGTGGTGCGGGCAGTGCCGCTGGCACATCCGGCACCACCGGATCGGGTAGTGGTACAAGCTCGAACGGCGCAACAGGCGGGGGCAACCCGTCTGGATCGTCGCCGACGACCTCGACCGCCGGTCAGACGAATGGGCCGCGTCCGAACTTCATTCGTCGGTTGGGTGACGGATAACCTTCATCACGGTTCACGACAATAGAAAAGGGAGCGGCACGAACCGCTCCCTTTTTTCCTATCCCTCGATGGCCGCATGCACGATGGCCGCAAACTCGTCCGCGCGCAGGCTCGCGCCGCCGACAAGCGCGCCATCAATTTCTGGTTGTGCCATCAATTCGGCGGCGTTGCGCCCCGAAACGCTGCCGCCGTACTGAATGCGGACTCCCGTCGCGGTCGGTGCGCCATACAGTTCCTCGATGACGTTACGGATCAGTCCACAGACGCGATTCGCTTCCTCCGCAGTCGCGGCGCGGCCCGTGCCAATTGCCCAGATCGGTTCGTATGCCATCACGACGTTGAGCGCGTCTTCGGGTGCGACATCCACGAACGCCGCGCGCACCTGCCTCGTCACAAAGGCGTCCGTCTCACCCGCCTCGCGCTCCGCCAATCGCTCGCCGACGCAACAAATCGGCCGGATGCCGTGTCCCAGAAGCGCGTGGACTTTCTTGTTCACCGTTTCGTCCGTCTCACCGAAGTGCGCGCGTCGCTCCGAATGACCAACGATGCAGTACCGCGCGAGGTCCTTGAGCATCAGCGCGGAGACTTCCCCGGTAAACGGACCTTGATCTACCCAATAGCAATCCTGCGCGCCCAGCAGAATCGGCGTCTCC
Organism: Thermomicrobiales bacterium; assembly: GCA_050999735.1. Lineage (GTDB taxonomy): Bacteria > Chloroflexota > Chloroflexia > Thermomicrobiales > JALYUS01 > JALYUS01. Next base: position 3,899 of record JBPCPB010000301.1, read on the forward strand.
TCCAGATACTCCGCGACGGCGAGCAGCCATGGGAAAGGCGGGCAGAGGACGACCTCCGCGCCTTCGACATTGTCGAGTTCGTCCATCAGCGCCTCGACGAGATCCATTGCACCATCGTAGGTCGTATGCATCTTCCAGTTACCCGCGATAATCGGAATCGGGGTCCGCATGCGCTCACTCCGTTCGCGAGTAGACAGTAGTCAGTAGTCAGTTGGAAGCGGGAGCGCTTCGCGCGTCTCTTTCTGTCTACCGTCTACTGTCTACCGTCTACTGTCTACTTCTCTTTCAGTGCTTCGACGCCCGGCAGCGTCTTGCCTTCGAGGAATTCCAATGAGGCGCCGCCGCCGGTCGAGACATGGGTGATCTTGTCCGCGACGCCCGCTTCTTCAATCGCGGCGACCGAGTCACCAACGCCAACGACACTCACGGTTCCCTTCGCCGATGCGTCCGCGACGGCGTGGGCGAGGGCAATCGTGCCGTGCGCGAAGGCGGGCACTTCGAACATGCCCATTGGGCCATTCCAGAACACGGTGCGCGCGCCCTTCACGACGCTGCTGTAGTACGACGCGGTCATGGGGCCGATGTCGTAGATCGCGTCGTCCGACTTCACACCGTCAATCCGCACCGTGCGTGTCACGGGTTCCGACGCGTGTTCGCCGAGCAGTTCCTTCGCGCTCTGGGTAGAAACGATGGCATCCGTCGGCACATGCAGGCCGACGCGGCGCGTCGAGGTGCGCGCGAGGATGTCGTGCGCCGTAGCAACGGCCTCCTGCTCAACGAGCGACGTGCCAACATCGTAATTCTGCGCAAGCAGAAAGGTGTTCGCCATCCCCCCGCCGATGCAGAAGCCGTCTACTTTGCCCATCAGGTGCTCGATCACCCCGATCTTGTCCGAGATCTTCGCGCCGCCGAGGACGACGATAAAGGGCCGCTTCGCCCCAGCGAGCAGTCCGCCGAGCGCGTCCAGTTCCTTCTCCATCAGCAAGCCAGCATAGGCGGGCAAGAGATGCGCGACGCCTTCCGTGCTGGCGTGCGCGCGATGCGCGGCGCCGAAGGCGTCATTGACGTACAGATCGCCTAGTTTAGCGAGTTGCGCGGCGAAGCCCGGATCATTCGCCTCTTCTTCGGGGTGAAAGCGCGGATTTTCCAGCAGCAGTACATCGCCTGGCTTTGCCGCCCGCACCGCCGCTTCCGCTTCTTCCCCGACGCACGCGGGCACGAATTGCACCGGCCTGCCGAGGTGTTCCGCAAGCACGGGCGCGACGGGTTTCAGGCTGAACGTCGGGTCCGTCTTCCCTTTTGGGCGGCCAAGATGGGAGATCAGCACGACGACCGCGCCCGCGTCGAGCAGGAAGCGGATCGTCGGAATCGCTGCTGTGATCCGCGTCGTATCGCCAACAACGCCATCATTCACCGGTACATTGAAATCCACCCGCACGAGCGCCCGCTTCCCTTTCAGGTCGGCGGGCGGAATGTCGCGAACCGTCTGCTTATTGATCGCCACGCGTGCTCCCTTCAACCTAACCCCCCGGCCCCCTTCCCGCGAGGAAGGGGGAGTGAGCCTCTTTAGCATCGCGGCGATTCGGGGAGTGCCTCGA
>JBPCPB010000306.1:0-5140 GCA_050999735.1 Thermomicrobiales bacterium
CATAATGAGCAGGACGCCGTGAGCGTCGCAAATCTCGCGCAGCATCTGCCAGTATTTCGGCGAGGGGATGTGGACGCCGTTCGAGGAGGAGATCGGCTCGCCGATCACCGCCGCGACCGTCTCCGGCCCCTGGAACATAATCTCCTGCTCCACCCACTTGGCGCACATGATGTCGCCCGCCTCGCCCTCAAGGTCGAAGTCGTTGCGGTAATGGTTCGGCGAGGGGACGTGGACGACTCCCGCCATCAGCGGGCCGAAGAAGCGCTCGACCTGCGGCCGGTTTCCGGTCGTCAGGCTCATCGCCCCGAAGGTCGCGCCGTGATACGAGCCGCGCCGGGCGATGATCTTGTACCGCTTGGGGAAGCCCCGCAGCGCCTGCACCTGCTTGGCGATCTTCAGGGCTGTTTCCACCGCCTCGGAGCCGCCGGAGCAGAAGAAGACGCGCTCCAGATCGCCGGGAGTCAGTTCGGCAATCTTTTCGGAAAGTTCGACCGCCGGGACGGAGGTGTAGGAGGCGGCGGAGACGTAGGCGAGTTTTCCGGCTTGCGCGGCCATCGCGTCGCCGATCTCCTGGCGACCATGCCCGGCATTGACGACCCAAAGACCGGAAATGCCGTCTATCCACTCGTTGCCGTGCACGTCGTAGAGCATCACGCCCTTGCCGTGATCGAAGACGTGCAACCCCCGCTTCTCCGCGAGTTCGACGTAATTGGCGCTGTGAATCCAGACGTGTTCGAGCGCTTCCTGCTCAATCGGATCGTCGTATGCCGCGGCATGCGCCGCCATCGTCTCCTGTGTTGCGGTTTGTGTAGCCTCGACGACCATGCTTTTCGCTCCTTTGCCTTGACATGATACCGACGGGTTGGAGTTCCCTCCGCCGCCATCATCGCGCTCGGAAGCGTTTGTCGCAAGCGGCGATCGCGCTATCGCGAGACATCGGCGGAAAGCAGCAAGCCAGCCTGTGGATTGCGGGCTGGCTTGCTCTCGTATGTGGATACGGATGGATCGTGGCTATTCAGTGCGCCATGCTGACGTGGCAGGATGCCATGCCGCGCTTTTCGAGATACTGCTGGTGATAATCTTCTGCCATGTAGAACGTTTCGGCGGGGTTGATCGCCGTCACGATCGGGCGGCGGAACCGGCCGGACTGTTGCAACCGCTCCTTCGAGGCGCGCGCCGCCGCTTCCTGCTCGACGTTGTGGTAGAAAATCTCGGAGCGGTACTGGTCGCCGATGTCCGGGCCTTGCCGGTTCATCTGCGTCGGGTCGTGATTCTCCCAGAAGACATTGAGGAGATCATCATACGAGACCTTCGCGGGGTCATACGTCACTTCGACCGCCTCGGCGTGTCCGGTTGTGTGCGAGCAAACCTCCCGGTAGGTCGGGTTCTCTGTCTTGCCGCCGATGTAGCCCACGGCGGTGGAAATGACGCCCGGAATCTCCCGGAACGTCGCCTCGACACCCCAGAAGCATCCGGCCGCGAAGGTGGCTTTCTCTTGCTTTTCCATCGAATATCTCTCCTTTGATGAGCATCAACGCTCGTGTCGCGCTCAGTAGCGCCAGTCCATCATCGCTGTCAGCGATTGCAGATTCCTTACCATCAAGTATCGCACCGATTACAGATTTCGGGGACGTACCGATGCCCTCTCGGCGTGGAGCGGGATGCCGAGCAACCGCTATTCGTCGGTGTCTCAACGTCGTGAATCCGACGATCAGCCGCGATACCGCTCCTCATGGACAATCTCGGCGAGCGGCTTGCGGGCCTGCGCGGGCTTCTGGCGTGCGCGCTGTGCCTCCTCATCCGGGTAGCCGATGGAGATTTCGGTGCGCACGAGGCGGTTTTCCGGGATGCCGAGCGCCTTTTTCGCTGCCGACATCGTCTCGGGGCGGAACCAGCCAATGCACGAGCCGAGGCCGTGCGCTTCCGCCGCGAGCATGATCCGCTCGCTCAATCGCCCCTCATCGTAGGTCTCGTGCCCCACCTTATCCGGGTCGCCCGTCATTACGAGGACGATGCCGAGCGGCGCGTTCGCCGCGTGGCGCAGATTTGGGCAGATCTCCGTCAGTTTCCGCAGCGCCTCCCGGTTGCGGATGACAAGAAATTCCCACGGTTGCACATTGCTCGCACTGCCGGACCAGCGGGCGACTTGCAGGATGTCCTTGACGATCGCATCGGGCACCGGGTCCGGACGGAAGTTACGCGTGGCGCGCAGCCCGCGCAGAAAGGCGATCCGCTCCTGAGCAGTGTCGGTCATAATGATACCCTCCTTTGTTCCCCTGCAACGCCGGATACGATGGCAGCATTCCCAGCGTATCATGCCTCGCTGCCGTCGTGCATCAGCCAAACCTCTGCCAGAGATTGGCCGCCGCCGTGCGGACCTCGGCGATGAACGCCGTTCCTGCGGCGGTGAGCGGTTTTCCGGGTGGCAGCGCAAACGCCAGGAACCCGGCGGGAAGTGACGGCTCCAGTCGTACCGTTGCGACGGGTGCGTCGTTGAGGCCCACCGCAAGGCGCGGTAGCAGCGCTACTCCCAGCCCCGCCGCGACAAGGCGCAGAATCGTCTGAAATCCCGCGCCATCGCAGACGATGTGCGGCGTGAACCCCGCCGCCTGACATGCTTCGATGACTCCATCATAGAGCGCCGGCCCGCGTGATCGCTCCGTCATCAGGAACGGCTCGCCTGCCAGCGCGACGAGCGGCACGCTCGTTCGCCGCGCCAGTGGATGCCCCGGCGCGACGATCAGGATGCGCTCTTCTTCCTCAGCGAAGAGGGGATCAATCATCAGTGCGGGCGCCGCAACCGGCATGCGCAGAATGCCGATATCCGCTTCTCCGCTGCGGACGAGGCGGGCGACCGTCGTTGAGCCGCTCTCGGAGACATGCAATTCAATATGCGGATACCGCACGCGGAAGTGGATGATCGCGGGCGGGAGGAGCAGGCCAGCCGCCGTTGGTAAGGCCGCGACGGTCAGTTGCCCGCGTTCTTCATCCGCGACGTTCCGCACCATCTGTCGTGTCTCGTCGAGCGCCGCGAGCAGCGGCTCCACGCGTGTGAGCAGCGTTGTCCCAGCGGTGGTCAGCGCGACGCGGCGATTACTCCGGTCGAACAGTTGCACGCCCAACTCACGTTCAAGCGCCTGGATTTGTTGGCTCAAAGGTGGCTGCGCAATGCCGAGGCGCGCTGCTGCCCGCGTGAAGTGGAGTTCCCGCGCGACTGCCACGAAAGAGCGTAAGTGACGCAATTCCATTTGTCCCTCGCATCATATCGGGATCGTATTGTCAGAGACGAACCATATATTGGACAGTGGGATGTGGCAAGCGCAGAATTGCAAAGGCGTGCATGGCGCATGCGGATGCGTAGATGGAGAGGGAGGTAAATGATGCATCGCGTCGTACTCGTATCGGGTGGTGGGACGGGCATTGGCCGTGCCATCGCCCGCTCGTTCGCGCTGGACGGCGATCAGGTCGTTATTATCGGGCGGCGCGCGCCGGTCCTCGCCGCCACCGCCGAACAACTGAACGCGGAGAGCGTCGGGGCGCCAGCCACCGTGCGTTGGCAGCGAGCGGACCTGACGGAACCGGGAGCGGTCGAGCGGGCGGTTGCCGCCATCGTCACTGAGACTGGAACGGTCATTGATGCCGTGGTGAACACCGCAGGCGGCGTTGATCGCCGCGATACGGGCGACGACCTGTCCGCGATTGCGGCACAATTCGAGCGTGATTTCCGCGCCAACGTGCTCCCTGCCGTTCTCCTGACGCGGGCGGTCGCGCCGTATCTGCGCCGTCCCGGCGGGCGGATCGTTAATTTCAGTTCCATCGCTGCATATCACGGGGGCGGGGGATCGTATGGGGCGGCGAAGGCCGCGTTGCATGCCTGGACGTACGCACTCGCGGCAGAGTTCGGGCCGCAGGGCATCACGGCGAATGTGGTCGCGCCCGGCTATATTGCCGATACGGAGTTTTTCGGCGAGACGATGACCGACGCGCGGCGGGAGCGACTCGTCGGGCAAACGGTCGTGGGGCGCGCGGGCCGACCGGATGACATCGCGGCGACCGTGCGCTTTCTTGTCTCGGAAGGCGCCGCGTTCATTACGGGGCAAATCGTGCCGGTCAATGGCGGCGCCTTATTCGGGCGGTGACACCGAGTCTCATCTCCTGATTATCGAACGCGGTGTGGGGTAGAATGTAGATCTGGTCTACCATATCAGACATGAGGTGATGTCCCATGAGTGAGTATTACATTTGCAAGACCTGCGGCGTGCAATTCGCCGCCACGACAGAGCCGCCGGAGCATTGTCCGATCTGCGATGATGAGCGGCAATACATCGGCCACAATGGGCAGCAATGGACGGCGCTCGCCGCGCTCCAGACGGACTACCACAACGTCAGCAAACCCGTCGCGCCGGACCTGACCGGGATCGGCGCGCACCCAGGTTTCGCCATTGGGCAGCGCGCGCTGCTCGTGCAGACACCAGCGGGAAACGTCCTGTGGGATTGCATCAGTCTGCTCGACGCACCAACCATCGCGGCAGTGCGGGCGCTCGGCGGAATCGCCGCCATCGCCATTTCCCACCCGCACTTCTATTCCGCGATGGTAGAATGGAGCGAGGCGTTCGACGCGCCGATCTATCTCCACGCGGACGACCGCCAGTGGGTGATGCGCCCCGACCCGGCCATCGTTTTCTGGGGGGGCGAGACGCATACGCTGATGAACGGTATCACGCTCATTCGCTGCGGCGGGCACTTCGCGGGGAGCGCCGTCCTCCACTGGGCGGCGGGCGCGGAGGGGCGCGGGGCGCTCCTGACGGGCGACACGATTCAGGTCGTCGCGGATCGCCGCTATGTCACCTTCATGTACAGCTATCCGAACTCGATCCCGCTGCCCGCCGCCGCCATCCGGCAGATCGTCGCAGCGGTTGCGCCATTCCCCTTCGACACGCTCTACGGCGGCTGGTGGGATCGGATCGTCGCGCCCGACGCGAAAGGCGCAGTGGCTCGTTCGGCGGAGCGGTACATCGCGAAGATTGCGGATTAAGGATTGGTAGCGTAGGACTCCGCCCGCGTCTCTCGTTTTCACAAGGAGAACAAAACAAGATGGAGCCCACGATCCCCTCCTCCAAACAAGGATGGCAGGCGTTTC
>JBPCPB010000317.1:0-6394 GCA_050999735.1 Thermomicrobiales bacterium
GCGCGAAGGCTTCGAGGGGACCGGGTGCGGGGAGAACGGGCAAGCGGGTGGTCATGAGACACCTCCTGCCCGCTACCCTCGCACCCGCTCATCCTCTTGTCAACAAACTACCGTTAGATAGAGGGTGTTATGGATTTGGGAGTGCGGTAGACTCCATGCATGGAGAGCCGAGCGCAAATCCTACCCGATTGATGTATGTAACGATGAGCGGGCGTTCGTCGGCCACTCTCTGGCTCTGATGATGCCCGATGTGCCGCAACGCATCCATGACCGACGCGGAAGGAGCGAACGATGGAGATCACGGCGTTGCGGTTGCTGACAGCCCACCTCGACGCCCAGCGAGCATTCTATACCGGGACGCTGGGGTTGCCGCTCGTGGCGCAGGCTGCGGACCGATTCACGGTGCGCGCCGGGGCGACGCGACTAACGTTTGCGGCCTCCGACACGGACGCGCAGTATCCTTTCGCCTTCAACATTCCGCGCAACACATTACCTCAGGCGAAGGCGTTCCTCGCGGCGCGCGTGCCGCTGCTCTCCAAGGCTGACCAGGATCAGTTCCACTCGGACGACTGGAACGCGGACATGGTGTACTTCGCGGATGCCGCAGGCAACATCGCCGAGTACATCGCGCGGCAGACGCTGCCAGACGACGCGCCGGGCGATTTCACCCCGGCCACCGTGCGCGGCGTCAGCGAGATTGGGTTACCGGTAGACGACATACCGGCCACCGTCGCCGCGATCACCGCGCGGTTGGGCGTCGCGCCCTACGGCGACCAGGAGGAACAGTTCGCTCCGTCGGGGACGAGCGCGGGTTATTCATCATCGTGCGCGCGGGGCGACATTGGTACCCAACCACGACAGGCGCCGTCGCTTCGCCCGTCGCCGTCACGCTGCACGGGGCGCGGGAAGACACCTACGACGTGCCGGGCTTCCCGTACCACATCGACGTGATACGGGGATGAATATCGGCGCGGGTTATCTCCCTACCAACTGCCGACTTGATTCCCAAAAACATCACGTCGGGAGAGCGAAGAGTTCGGCGAGCAATTCATAGGACCGCAGCCGCTCCGCGTGCGCGTGGACCATCGTCGTGACCATCAGTTCATCGGCTTCCGTCTCGTCTATCAATTCACGCAGCCGCGCCCCGACCACCGACGGGCCACCGATCACGGAGCGTGCGCGGGAAGCCCGCACCTGCTCCTGCTCCATCGGGGTGTACGGGTACGCTCTTGCCTCCTCCGGGCTTGGCAGGAGGCCGGGCTGGCCACTCCGCAGTCGCAGAAAGGAGAGCGCCGACGACGATGCCAACTCGTCGGCGCGCTCATCGGTGTCGGCGCAGATGACCGAGACGGCGAGGATCGTCCGCGGTTCCGCCAGCGTTTCGGAGGGCACGAACTGCTCCCGGTACATGCGCATCGCTTCGACCGCACCCTCCGGGCTGATATGCCGCGCGAAGGCGAACCCCACCCCGATCGCGGCGGCAACCTGCGCGCTGTAGTCGCTTGAACCGAGCAACCAGATCGGCGGCAACGGCACGTCAACCGGCACGGCCCGCACGGACTGAAAGGGATGACCCGCCGGAAACTGATCGGTGGCGAAGGCGAGCAGTTCTCCCAGTTGGGCAGGAAAGTCGTCCGCGCGGAGGGCCTCGCGCGAGCGGCGGAGGGCGAACGCCGTCATTTGATCCGTGCCGGGGGCGCGGCCAATACCGAGATCAATCCGCCCCGGATGGAGCGCCGCGAGGACGCGGAAGGTTTCGGCCACTTTGAGCGGCGCGTGGTTCGGCAGCATGATGCCGCCGGAGCCGACCCGCAGCCGCGTCGTCTCGTGGGCAACCGCGCCGATCAGGACTTCCGGCGCGGAACTGGCGATGCCGGGCATGTTGTGGTGTTCGGCGAGCCAGTAGCGCGTGTACCCAAGCCGGTCCGCCAGGCGCGCCAAATCAATCGTATTTCGCACCGCCTCAATGGCGGACGATCCGCTACCAATCGGCGAAAGATCAAGCACGGAGAGCGGGAATGTCATCGCATATGCTCCTGCGTCATGCCGACACGTCGGCCAATGGGACACTCTACTGGGCAGTGAAGAACGAAGATTGAAAATCGCCTCCGAGCGATGCCTACGTCCCCGCGCGGCTGAAGCGCGGGAGCACAGCGGCGAGGAAGAGTTCGCTGCCCTCCGTGCGTGGGAAGTCGAGGAAGTTGAGTTGCATGTGCCGCACGCCGACGGCGGCGAACGCCTCGATCTGCGCCGTCACCGCGTCCGAGTCGCCGCTGATCACATGCACCTCGCCCCGGTGGCCCATCGTCCGGCGGCGGATCAACCGCTCCGGGTCGTGGGAGAGGCTGATGCCCATGTAGCAGGTCGGCACGATGGCGGCAGGGTCGCGTCCGATCGCGCGGCAGTGATCGTGGAGGACAGCGAGTTTATGAGCGTACTCGGCGGGCGAATAATAATCGCAGTTCCACCAGTCCGCGTACTGGGCGACGACGCGGAGGGTACGCCGCTCGCCCCCACCGCCGATCATCAGCAGGGGCGGCGGATCGGGCGCGGGGATGCAGAAGGCATTTTCGATGCGGTAATACATGCCGGTGAAGGTCGCGGGGCCGCCCTGCCGGAGCGCCGTGACGATTGCGGCCGCTTCGTCCAGTTGCGCGACGCGCTCGCGGGCCGGGGGGAATCCGTAGCCGTAGGCGCGGTGCTCGGCCTCCGCATCGCCCGCACCGATGCCGAGGATGAACCGCCCGCCGGTGAGGAACTGGAGCGTCGCCGCGATCTTCGCCGTCAGCGCCGGGTTGCGATACCCCTGGCCAAGCACGAGCGTCCCCCAGCGGAGACCGGGGTTCTGCCCGGCCAGCCAGGCGATGAAGGCGAAACATTCGAGGATCGGCTGCGCGTCGAACTGGAAATGGTCAATCACCCAGCAAGAGAGATCGTGCTCCGTGGCGGCGGCGAGGAGGCACGCATTCGCCTCCTGCATCTCTTGCAGCGTGCCACCGTGCGGTGTCGGGCGAATTGTCACCCCAAAGTCCATCTCTGCCATCATGCGCTCCTCACGACCGCGTACACACGACACGCGCCTGCCCCGACACCAGCGTCTATGGTACACCGGAGAAGTAACGAGTGGGGTGCAGTGTCCTTCTCGTTACTCGCTACTCGCTACTCGGTGCGTGTTTTCGGGCGGCAGGGAAAAGCACTATACTACCGGGGGCTATCAGCGGATGGATGCGAACGTAACGATACCAATCAAGGGGAACGCGATGGGTGACGGGTACGGAACGTCAACACGGAGAGGGAACGATCATCGGCTGTCGCGGCGACGCTTCCTCGCGGCGCTGGCGGCGAGTGCGGGCGCGGCGGCGCTCGCGGCATGCGGCGGGAGCACGACCGCGACGAGTACACCGAAGGCCGCCGTCGCGACCACGGGCGCGGCAGCCACAAGTCCCACCGTCGCCGCCGCTTCCGTCACCGCTGCGACTGCCGCCGCACCAGCCACAGCCGCTCCCGCGATGACGGGCGGCGCGACCGCCCCGGCAGCGTCAGCGGTCGCACTCGCGCCACCGGGCAAGGGCAAAATCCTGCGGATGTCTCGCAACGAGGAGCCCGGGTATCCCTTTATCGGTTGGTCCTCTGAGGACAATTCCAGCGAATTCACGATGATCAACATCTATGACGGCCTCGTGCGCCCCGCCAAGGACGGGCAAGGATATGAACCGGCCCTCGCCACCAAATGGGAGACGAGCGCGGACGGTAAGACGTGGACCTTCACCCTGCGGGACGCGAAGTTCTCCGACGGCAAGCCGGTCGTCGCGGCGGATGTCAAGGCGTCTCTCGACATGGCTCGGCTGAGTCCGAAGTCCACTTGGAAGGCGACGTATAAACAGATCACGGATGTACAGGCCGCGGACGACAAGACGGTGAAGATTCTCCTCGCGCAGCCGCACCCGCCGCTCCTGGCGGAACTGGGGATGTGGATTGCGCAAACGATGCCCGCCGATATGGCGAATGCCGTTGACCAGGACGGCTACAACACCTACAAAACGCGCGACACGGGCGCCTATTTCCTCGATGGCTGGAAAAAGGGCGATCCGATGATCCTCAAGAAGAACCCGTACTACTGGAAGGGCAATAATGGCCCGGACGAGGTGCATATCGAGTATATCCCGGAGGACAACACTCGTGTCCTGAAGTTGCAGGGTGGTGAAACCGACCTGATTGACTTCGTGCCGTACAGCCAAATCCAGAGCCTCAACCAGGGGAACGTCAAGGCGCAAGCCTTCACGATCCAGACGTATACCGACTTGACGATGAACAACACGATCAAGCCGCTCGACGACAAAAATGTCCGGCAGGCGCTCAACTATGCGCTCGACAAGGAGGCGATCATCAAGACCGTTTTCTTCGGTCAGGGCCAGTTCCAGAATTCCCCGATCCCGCCCGGCACGTATTGGGACAAGAATCTCGCGGGGTATCCGTTCAATCTCGACAAGGCGAAGCAACTGATGGCGGCCTCTTCGGTTCCGACGGGCTTCACGTTCAAGCAAACGGCTGACTCCGGCAACTCGGTCCACCAGCAGATCGCGACAATTCTCAAAGATCAGTGGGCCAAGATCGGCGTCACCGTCGAGATCGTGCAGCTCGAAAAAGGTCTCTATTCCTCCCAGCTCAGAGATGGGACCTCGATGTCGTGGTATGGTGGCTGGACGAACGACATGAGTGATCCGACGGAAGTCGCGAACTCGAAGTTGCGCGGCGGCGCGCCTCAGTTCGCTGGGTACACACACTACGACAACCCAAAGGTGGATAGCATGATTGATTCTGCTGACACGGAGCAAGATCCGCAGAAGCGCGCGATGCTCTACCAGCAGATCCAGCAGATCGTGCTCGATGACGCCCCACAAGTCTTCATCGCCTACCCGCCCGCCACTGCGGGCTGGCAGAACTACGTGACGGGCTTCAGCATTGACAGCCTCGATTTCTATCGTTTCGAGGATGTTCGGGTGGGCAAGTGATGCGATCCTGACCTGAAGGGAACGAACCGCCAATACTGCCCAGAGGGCGCCCGCAAGAATGCCAAGAAGGGATAACACAGAGGACACGGAGGACACGGAAAACACTGAGAGACCCTTTTTTCTCTGCGCTCTCTGCGTCCTCTGTGGTCTCTGTGCTATCCCCCTTGGCGTTTGGCGTCTTGGCGGCTAATTACCTCTCACAGGCAAGGGAATAAAGAGGGAGATGCGTTCCGCCGTGCCGCGGCCACGCGTGATGTGGCCTTTCCCCGTCAGGTCTTCGGCTAGCATGATCGTGCCCGGCCCGATGCGGCGGATCTCACCATCGCTCGCTTCCACTTCCGCCTCACCGGAGAGTGTGATGACGAATTGGCGGCGCGGCGCGGGGTGCCAGTCCAGCAATTGATCGGCAGGGCTACGGCGGAAAATGACGCCCGTCGCCGGATACAGTGCGGAATACTCCGAGCCGCCGGGCTGCCCGTCCAGTGCGATGGCAACATCCTCGAAGTGGCTTTCACCGTCCGGTCCGGCGTAAATGCGAAAGTAGTGCATCGGTTCCTCCGTATCGCGGCGGAATGTCGTGAATAGGATTCCGGCGCTATCTTATACTCTTTCGCGATAGAAATGGCGGCATAGACGCCCTGCCCTTGTTTCGTAGGGCGAGTCGTGAATCGCCCTTTTGTGGTGGCGGGGCGTGGGGGGAGAAGACCGGATGATCGGGGGGGGGCGATCCACGAATCCCCCCTACGCAGGCATCACGCCATCGCTATCACGAAAGAGTATTAGCACCGCTCCATCGGGGCACGCCGTGCTGAGTGCGCGTATCATGGGATGCGCGCGAGTAGCCCATCGGGTGGGCCGATGCTTCGCGCAGCCGAATGATCGACGCGGACGGTGCGACGTGGAGGGAGTGCTTCTCGTGGCGGGTGAACTGGCGGTTGGCTTTGACTTCGGCACCTCGAACTCGGCGATTGCGGTCGCCGAGCCGGGTGGGAGTACGGCACGAGTCGTGCGTCTCGATCGCACCCTGCCGCGCTCGACGCAGATCCCGACCGTTCTCTATCTCGAGCGCGATGGCATGGCACGGATCGGCTACGAGGCGATTGAGGCATTCGTCGCTGCGGAGGCGGGGCGGCGGATTGTCCGCCAGCGGCAGGCGACGGGCCAGTACATAGACACCGATACCAGCGGCCTCGGCCCCCAGGCGGTCTGTGCCGACGTGGATGTCAACCAGCCGGGCCGCTTCTTCCAGTCACTTAAGTCCTTTCTCGCCGACCGCAGTTTTCGCGGCACGAATGTCTTCGGGCGCTATTACACGATGGAGGACCTGATCGCGACGATCATGCGCGCGATGCGCCTGCGCGCCGAGGAGGAATTGGGGCAGC
>JBPCPB010000372.1:0-6802 GCA_050999735.1 Thermomicrobiales bacterium
TCCCCGTCTGGCACGCATCCTGCACACCTTTTTGATGCTGTATGGAGCGTATGCGCGTCCATATCATCGGGAAAGGAATGCGAAGCATGGATCGTGTCACACAAGGGGCCGCGACGGCGGCGATTGAGTATCTGATTATTGGCGGTGGCCTCGCGGGGGCAATGGCGGCGGAGGCGATTCGCGAGCAGGGCGTCGGTGGCCGCGTCCTCATTGTCACGAACGATCACGAGCGACCGTACAACCGCCCGCCGCTCTCCAAGGAGTTCCTGCGCGGCGATCAGGAACGCAAAGAGGTCTTCGTTCACCCGCCCGAATGGCACAATGAGCAGGGCGTCGAGTTGATGACCAGTACGCACGCCACCGGCCTCGATCCACAACTGCATCAGGTGACGCTGGCGGACGGACGAACGCTCGAATACAAGAAGCTACTGCTCGCGCCGGGGGGTGCGCCACGGCAGTTGGACATCCCCGGCGCGGACTTGGAGGGCGTGCGATACCTCCGCTCGCTGGACGATTCCGAGGCGCTCCGCTCCGCCGCCGCAAAGACGAGGCATGCAGCGGTGATCGGCGGCAGTTTCATCGGCGTCGAGGTTGCTGCCGCCCTCGTCGGCTACAAAGTGGATACCACCGTCATTATTAAGGGCAAGACGATCTGGGACAAATTCATGCCCGAACACATCGCGCTGTTCTTCCAGCAGACGCTCGCGGATCACGGCGTCAAATTCCTCACCGAGGACGAGGCTGTGCGCATCCTGCCGCAGTCTGGCTCGATGCACGCAGGGCAGGTCGCGACGAAGAACGGGCACACCGTCGGCGGCGATCTCGTCGTCGCGGGCATCGGCATCAATCTGAATCGCAATCTCGCCGACGCAGCCGGGCTGAAGACCGACAAGAAAACGCAGGGCGTCACGGTCAATGAATACCTGCAAACGAGCGATCCGGACATCTATGCGGCGGGCGATATCGCCGCCTTCCCCGATCCCGTCTTCGGTATGCGGCGCGTCGAGCACTGGGACACCGCGCTCTCGCAGGGCAAGACAGCCGGCGCGAACATGGCCGGCGCGCACGAGGCGTACGATCATGTGCAGTATTACTTCTCGGACCTCTTCGACCTCGGCATCGAAATGCTCGGCAACCCGCAGCCGGATGCGCATATTATCGTGCGCGGCACAATGGAGGACCGCACCTTCGCCGTTCTCTATCTGGATGGCTCGCGCGATGTCGTGGTCGGCGCGCTGACGGTCAATCGCCCGCCGGAGGAACTCGATCAGTACCGCGTCCTCATCCGACAGCAGGCATCCTTACGCGGCTTCCTGCGCGAGGCGGAGCAGCATCCCGATGAGGACTTGACGGGCCTCGTCCCCGACCTCGATGCCGCGAACGAGATGTTGGAGGCAGGGCAGGAGCAGACATAAGCGCCACATACCATGCGACGGCGGCTCGATCAGGCCGCCGTTCGTTGGCGCATATCGCTGCCCACGACCAATCCTTGTGTACGTACACCAATTTTGCGCGGGCAAGAGAGACGTTTGGGCGAAAGCATTGTCGGGAAGAAGTGTGTACGGTACAATCAGTGTGCCAGCATCACAGGGACGGAAACTGCGGCAGTATCGTTCGGCTCCCTTCTCCGCAGCATTCGCCACCGACGAGGAAAAATCGGGCTTCGTAAGCGGAGAACGACAATGACACGTCGCTATGAACGGGAAATACTCGAACTCGTCGAACGCAAGGAGCGAGAGCATCGGGGGCGGGAGCGGGTCGCGCACGCGCGGCGCAACCTCGATAAGGCCCGCCATCGCGTCTCGCCGATCCGGGCATGGCAGCGGTTAGGAGGCATCGGCTGGATGGCCGCCAGCCTGTCGCTCGCCATCCTCGCCTTTATTCTCCATACGACCACGCCGACCCCTGCCGCCGTCCTGGTGCTCGTTGCGGTCGTCCTTTTTTTCGTGCCGATCATCTATCGTCCGACCGGATCGCGCCGGGAGAATGCGCACTGGCGCGACCAGATCATTGATCTGCCGCCGCGCGATGGCCCTTTCCAGGGTGTGCGCCGTCGCATCTGGCAGATCAAGCAGGATCGCCGTCGGCAGCGCGGCCGCAATCGCTGATTTCTTTTTCCCTTTCCGTTCCTGATAGTGGCGTAGGCTTCCGCCTGCGATCTCTCCATAGGCATCTCTCGCAGTTGGGGACGCGGGCTGAAGCCTACGCCACCCCACTTATGCCTTGAGCATTGCTTCCAGTCGCGCCTTCACCGAGGGCCATTCGTGGTCGAGGATGCGGAACCAGGCGGTGTCGCGGTTGCGGCCCTTGACGATGTAGTGCGCCTCCTGGATGCCCTCGAACTGGAAACCCATCCGCAGAGCAGAGCGCCGCGAGCGTTCGTTGAAGGCGTCGCACTTCCACTCGACGCGCCGGTAGCCAATGGCGAAGGCATGGCCGAGCATGAGATACGTCGTCTCCAGACTCGCCTTCGTCCGCTGGACGAGCGGGCTGTACCAGATACTGCCGAGTTCCACCTTAAGGTGTTCCGGCATATTCGCCATGAAGTTGACCGCGCCGATTTGCCGCCCGGTCGTCTGGTCGAAGACGCAAAGGCAGAGGCCGTTCGGCGCGTTTACCTGGGCGCGCAAGGATTCGCGCAATGCGTCGGCGTCCGCGAACGGCCCGACGGGCATGTACCGCCAGATCATCGCCTCCGCGTCGTACGCCGGAATCTCCCGGTCGCCGAGCCGGGCGGGTTGCCCATTCGAGACGGCATGGAGCGCGTCCACATCGCGGTCGAGGTCGAGTGGTTCGAGCCGGACGAACGTTCCCGTCAGCGTGACGGGCGCGAACTTCACCGGTAGCGCCGCGCGTCGCGCGAGTACCTCGGCGGAGAGCGGTGTGCCGGTCTGCGATGGTACGGTCATGGTTTCCTCACCCCCGGCCCCTCTCGTAAGGAGCCATCGCCCGCACGCTTCGATACTGCAAGAACACGGCGGCGATAGAGAGGGGAGAAATTCGGTTATTCTTTGGGCAATGCCGCTTCAATGACGTCGGCGGCGCGGCCATCGCCCGGTTCGCCGCGCGCCCGCAGGCCAGCGACGACACGCCGCTTCACCGCGACGGGCGCGGCGGGGCCGACCTTGAACTTGGCGTCGGTTTCCACGATATGCAGGCGGATCATCGCCAGCCGTCGGATGCGCGGGCCGTAGAAGTCGCCGTCTTCAATCGGTTCGTACGCCGCGCCCGGCTCGTAGGCCGCGAGCAGCCGCGCGAGGGCGTCAGCAACATCACCCGGATCAGTGGACGTTGTCGCCTCGCACGCGAAGGAGATGGCACGGAAGTTGAGTGTGGCGCGGGCGGCATCTTGCGGATCTACCCAATCATGGCGGGAAGCAGCGAGGAAGTCCGAGACAAAGAAGGTGACGTGCGGATTCGCCTGCACAGCGGCAAAGGTCAGATCGTCCTGAACGCAGTGCAGTTCAATTTCGTCGCCCGTCTTCACAAACGGCAGAATACTCACCTGTGGGTGGCCACCGGGCGGCGTCGCGATCAAGTGCCCATGCCGCTGCCCGGCAACGAACGCCGCGACCGCCTCCGGGTCCACGGAGTATTTTTCTGACCGATACATCCTTCCCCTCTTTCTCTCCGGGACATCATACTCGTTCGAGGAAGGATCGGCACACGGTTTCGACTGATACTCTTTCGCGGTAGTCATGTCGTCAGAGAGGGCGCTGCCTTCATTCCGTACGGGCGATCCCTATCGAGGCATCACGGCACTTCTATTGTGAAGGAGGATGACATCGTGGAAACAGCGGGAAAACAGGGTGGTGGCAGGCTTCCAGCCTGGTTGGAACGCAGGCAGGAAGCCTGCCACCACCAGGAAATCGCTACGGCGCGACGATGATCGTCACCCGGAATGCCCGGATTGCTCCCGCACAGGCTTGGCCTGCCACGCAATGAATACGATCCTGTGCCGTGATTGCCGCCTGCCCCGGTCCCACCGCGAGAAAGGCGCGTAGCGTCACTCCCTGCACTGCAGCGGCGGCAGGGTTAGGTACGGGCATGAGAATTTGTGCATCGGGGAGCGCGACCTCCCAGGGGTCAGAGCCTGTCGGCGCTTGGAGGGCGAGCGCAATCCGGTCGCCAACCTTGATCTGAATCGTCCCCCAGTCGTCCGCGTTGGTGATGGTGCGCGCGAATACCACGCTGCCCGGAGCGGGCGTTGAAGAGGGTATAGCCGTCGGCACAGGCGGCGAACCGAGCAGCGGCGTGATGATACCCGTCGTCGTTGGTGTCGGGATGATCGACGTCGCATCGGCTCCCACGCTTCGCGCACCCGTGGTACACGCGACAAGAATGAGCAGTGCAACGGCTCCCACCAGATACCGACTCGCGATCCGTATCGTCATGTGCTGTTCCTCCATGCGATGCCCAACCAGCTCTCTCATGACTGACGAATATCCGTGCGGCAATGTTCCCGCCGTCCATCCAGACTGCCCCGTATCATTCGCTACTCACGGGGACGCAGCGGCCGATGAGGGATCGGCAATGAGTGTGTTGGAGCGTGCCACACATTCGTTGCAGATGTAGACGCCTCCGGGGCCGGCGATCAGTCGCGCGACAGCCTGCCGCTCCTTACCGCAGAAAGAGCACGTGTGTGAGGCGATGCCTGCGGAGACCTGCGGCACCAGGTGCGTCTGGATGATTGTCTCCATTACCCGTTGCCGCACCAGTTCCAGGCTGACCCCCAGACTTTCCAACATCCCAGCGGCGATTCCCTCCCCTTCGCGCACAAGCCCGAGGAGAATGTGTTCGGTGCCGACGTAGCGATTATTCATTCGGCGCGACTCGGACACCGCGAGCGCCAGTACCTTCTTGGCGCGCGGCGTCATCCCCAACTCACCCGTGGGGCTGCCCGATCCTCGCCCGATAATGAACGTTACAGAATCACGCGCCTTTTCGATTGTCACGCCGAGATGCGTGAGTACGCGCCCCGCGATCCCATCCTCGACGCGAATGAGGCCGAGCAACTGATGTTCCGTCCCGATGTAGGTGTGTTGCCACCGTCGCGCTTCCTCCTGTGCGATCGCCAGGACGCGACGCGACCGCTCGGTGAAGCGGGTGAAGTCAATGTCGGCAGGGGCATCAACGACGAACTGTTCCAGCGCCTCGATGCACCATGAATTGATACTCTTGCCAGCCGTTTCTGCCGCGGAGGTTACCCGGCGATGCAGGCTTGGGGAGAGACGCAAGGTAACACGCCGATCCCCGTTACCCGCGCGCACGACGTCATCCCACGTCACGGTTTCCGGTTCACCGCGCGTATCGAGGTTTTGATCCTCGCTCGGCGCGATGATCGAATGGTTCGCCCACTCGATGCCGAACTCCGCGGGCGTCAAGCCCGCCGCATCCAACGCGAAGCGCACATCACTCGCGGTGGCATCCTCCGGGGCCTCCCGGATGAATCGGCGCGCGATGTGATGCTCGCGACCTCCTTCTTGACGAAGGTGATAGACAACAGCCCACGTACCCATGACGGAACCTCCTATCACTGCACTCACTTGATACCGATCTGGACTCGGTAACTAAAGTACCAGGGGATTGGTTCGGAGCCGATCTGTTGGAGTGCGGATTGTCTGAGGCGATCAAAACCGATTTCTTGTTCGGTGATGGTCTTCAGTTTGAACTGGTGGCTGAACGCGTTGGTCAGGATCATCTCAAGGAAACGTGCAGCGTCTCCTTGCTCGATCTGATGAAGAAGCACTTCGCGTGTGAAGCGGAAGTGAGCGCTCTCGCGTATGCGGTCGAGATGCGTCTCCTTCGACCAGTACTGGAGGTTCTGAGCAAGCCCACGCTCCCGGAGCAACTCAACGAGGCGTTTCACAACCTCCTGGCACACCCGCTCAAGCTCCCAATTGAGTGCTGGTGGCGAGTCATAGTCGTAGGCAGCGAAAAGTCCACCAGGGCGCAAGATACGTGCGATCTCGGCCAGGGTCGAAGTCGGTTCCATCCAGTGGAACGCTTGGGCACACGTAACGATATCAGCACACCCATCAGACAGGCCAGTCCGATGAGCAACCCCCTCGCGATACTCGATCTGTGCCGCGTAGGGATGGTTCTCGACCTTGCGTACGGCCTGGGTACGCATGTCGGCATTGGGTTCGATCCCAATCACCTGCTGTGCTCGCTCACCCCAGATCGTGGTTGACAGTCCGGTACCGCTGCCCAAATCCACCACCAGGGCGGGATGCGGCGTGTGAATCAACTGCGTGAGCAGATCGAGCAGAGCCGGTGGTGGCGTGGGGCGCGTTCGATCGTACTTGCTGGCTTCGCCAGTCCAAACTTCACTGGTTTCTGTCACGCTGTTTCCCCTTCCTTTTCCTTGTTATTCCCTCTTCGCCTTTCCATCCGTCCCATCTCCTTTCTCCAGAAAAAGACGCGATGAGTGGTTCTCTGTTGGATAAAGAGGCTTGCTTCGTTGATCTTTTTTATGCACATGTTTCTTTCTTCTATCCTCCAACCATGTCCCAGATCGTTTCACAATGACCCATTGTCGCCTGGCAAAAGCATCATAGCAGCATGATGTCATGCCGTCAACAGGCCTCTACGGTGCGTCGACGTTACATATGGCGCATTATCCGTTCATTCATTATGTTCCCTCGCGCATTTGCGCGCATGTGTGGCCGAATGCGGGTCTCCCGCAAACGCGGTGAAGCGTTTTGGCCGTCCCGTCTTGTCAGCACAAGGGAAATCGCAAGCGGATACTTTTGCGTACAGTGAGTGCCTATTACCCTGGAGATTCGCTTACCTCGCCTAG
>JBPCPB010000400.1:0-4311 GCA_050999735.1 Thermomicrobiales bacterium
CGCTCGAAACCGTTGCCGCCGGTCTCGCCCGCGCGCGGGCAGCGGGCTTGACGACCCTGCTCAACACCGCGCCGTACAAGGCGGAGGCACGGAGTCTGCTTCAGCATGTGGATATCCTCGTCGCAAACGAGGTGGAGGCGGGCGATCTTGCCGAGTGGGCAAGCCCGGCTACGGAAGAGAACGCGGCGGATGTCGCGGCGCGGCTGCGAGCACGGGGGCCGCACACCGTGATCGTCACACTCGGCGCAGTGGGTGTGATCGTCGCGACGGGCGCGGCGACGTTGCTCATCCCCGCGCCGCGCGTGCATGCCGTGGATACGACCGGGGCGGGCGATTGCTTCACGGGCGCGTTCGCCGCCGCGTTTGTCGGCGGGGCGGCGATTGAGGAGGCCGCACAGCGGGCCGTTGCGGCGGCGAGTTACTCGACCACCATCTTCGGCGCCACGACCGGCATGCCGACAACGGCACAACTGGACGCGTTCGTGCGTTCATCTAGCACGTGATACCGGCGTATCAAGGAGGCGGAAATGCAAGCAAACCAGACCCCATTGGTGCAGTACGGCCCCGGCGGCGAACAATGGTGCCAGATTCCGGCGGGCGCGTCGCTCTCCGCGAGTGATAGCGTCACTATCGGCACTGTCCTGGAGATCGGGACAGCCTATCTCCATGCCGGCGCCTCGATGATGGCGGACGGCGATGTCTATCTGCCGCTGCAAACGATCAGCGCTTTCGATGCGGCGTCCAATGTTGTGCACCTCTCGGTCACGTCCGACGCGGTGCGCGCGATGTTCGATAGCGCGCCCGCAAATGATGCCTCCTCGCTCCAGGCAGTGCAGAGCAGCACGCCGGCGTTGCCAATCACCCAACCGCCAATGCCGGTCAGAGAGATGAACATCGCACTGCGCGAGCAGGAAGTGGTGATTACTATCCTGCCCACCGTTGTCAAAGATATTCTGGTGCGTCGCGTGCAACAGGGCGGCGAAGTAACGATGACCGAGACTATTCGGAAAGAGACCGCGCGGGTTGAGAGAGAGCGTGATATATCGTAAGGCACGTACGCTACGCAGGGCGTCTGCGTTCTGCAGCACAGAAGTGTTTTAGTATGCTCGATGTTGAATGTCGCTGCGCAGCGTGATGCGGGAGGGAGATGGGTCGTGTGGAGGGCGTTGCGCGGTGTTCTGTTAGAAACTATCTTCCAGTCAACGAATTTCCTGGCATTGATCGCTTCGACGGCGCTGTCGCTGCTCTTCGGGCATGCCGCTGTGCAACATCTCCGTACCGGCATTGTTGGTGGAAGGTCCGATGGCTATGAGAACGCTTGGAACGATTATTGGCTTCGCACCGCGCTCTTTCATTTGCATACCAACCCGTTTTTCACGACGTATGTCGAATATCCGACAGGCGCGAGCCTGCGGTTCCATGCACTGAATCCACTCGGCGGTCTGCTTGCCCTTCCGCTTGTCCCGCTGATTGGTCCCCTCGCGACCGTCAATTGCAAACTCCTCCTCTCGCTGGCATGTAGCACCTTCTTCGCGTTCCTCCTGATGCGGCAGGTGACTGGCAACGCCCTGGCCGCATTCGCGGGCGCCGCCGTGTACACATATGCGAATGACCAGGTTGTTCTCGATTATTTGGAGGGAACGGTTAACTACCTGATGGGCACGGCGCTCCTGCCCCTCGTGCTCCTTTTCATCCTGCGCGCCGCTACCCGCGAGCACTGGCTTCGTGACGCGATTGGCGCCACGCTCGTGCTCCTCGCGCTCTGCCTGACAGATTGGCAGTACGCGCTCTTCGCCGTCATTGCCGCCACGTTGTACGTTGTTTTCACCGCACTCACCAACCGCGATAAAGCAGAGATACATGCACTCCTGGGCCGCTTCGCGCTGATCAGCGGGGTCTTGGCGGGGATTATTTTCGTCCCGCTCGTCCTTCCCATGCTGCGGGAGGCACAGGCGAATCCCTGGCTTGCCGTGAGCGAGTCGTCAGTCGCGCACTCGCGCTCGGTCGCCGAGTCTTTCCAGCCTGGTGAGGGGAACCCTGGCTATCTCGTGCTGGCTCTCACCGTCATCGGCTTGATACTGTTGTGGCGAAGATCCGTAGTCAATGACCGCAAAGCGGTAGCCTTCTGGGGTGTCGTCGCGGCTCTTGGGCTCGTATTGTCGTTTGGGCCGCAGCTGAAACTGACGCCGGACAGGGTGACCCGTATTCCTCTCCCGTACGCGTTATGGAATCATTTACCGATCGCGAGTATCGGTCGCAAACCCTTCCTCTTTTACGCGTCATTGGGGATGCTGGCCATCGGCGTGTTACTGGCGTTCGCCTTACGGGCGCTGTTCCCGCTCCTCTCTGACGCACTCAGGCATCGTACATGGATGCGATGGATGGAACGCATCCCCGCATACGCGGCGCCGTCGGCGCTCGTCGCGATCCTGCTGATCGTGACGCTTGCGCCTTCCCTCGCGTTCACGCGGCAGGGAGAAGTAATTCCTCCTCAGTGGCCCCCCTTTTATCGCGATGTGCTCGCCCATGATCCGGATTCCTATGCGATCCTGGAGATGCCGTTGTTCGCCGGTTATAGCCGTGGTCGGTCCGAGGGTGTCTATAATGCCTACCAGCTGCTGCACGGCAAATACCGCTTCAGCTCGAGCCTGTCGCGCGACCACAAAGCCGATAACCCGAATCTGATCGTTAAGCAGGGAACGTTGTTCCGCGACTTCTTCTGGTTCGACAAGCCGCCGATGCAGGAAATCTACCGACCGACAAAGACCGCCGATTTTCTCCCAACTCCGGAATACCCCGCCGTCAGTATTCCCCTCCTCAACTTCTACCATGTGCGTTACCTCGTGCTCTATCTCGATGCCCTGCGGGATACCGGGCCAGCAGCGACCGCCACTGCACGGAATCTCGTTCACCAAGCCATTGGCGCAGATGTACGACCCGTCTACGCAGATGATCTGATGGAGGCATACCGCGTCCCCGATGTCCCTCCACTCGCGAATCCGCTGTTCGTTGATACGGGGAGTATCGGCTGGTGGCAGGCAGAGAAGGGTCCCGATACCGTGCCATACCGATGGGCAGATACGCGCGACGGGAAAGCGGCGCAGCTCATTGCGTTCAATCTGACGCAAGAGCCGCAGACAGCCCGGATCGAGTTCAGCCTCTTCAACTATAAAGGGAATCGGACGGTAGAGATCGCAATGAATAACCGTCGCGTAGATGGCCTCACGCTGACGGACGGCGCAACGCGTGATATATCCCTCGATCTCGCTCTCGCGCCAGGTCTCAATGTGCTCACATTTTCGACCCCGGAGCCATCGCTGCCAATAGAAACGGTCGCGAAGCGGCAAACGGATGGTCGGTTGCTGAGTTTCGGGCTCAAGCAGGTGCGGATACGCCCGCGCTCATGAGCCGTGATTGTTTCACCGAGGGAGCGGAAGCATAGCATATGCCTTCCTATCGCGGACGCAGACCAGGGCAATCGCATCTCAGCGATTGCCCTGCCTGTATGCCACGGTGGCGGCCCGACCAACGGTGATATACTTCGTCGCGGTCATCCGGTTGGCGTGCGAACGCTCATCGGAGACTCCGTGTTGCTGTTTTCCGAAGATGACGGGCTGTCGTCGTGGAAGGAATCGCTCTGCATGGCACTTGCTGACCTCCTGCCGCTGCTCCGCGACCAACCGTGGTTCACCGATCTACTGACGGCGATTGAGCGCGGTGATGGACGTGGGATACCGCTGCCGGGATTGACTGTCGCCGCGCGCCCGTATGTCGAGGCGGCGGTCGCGACGTATCTCGGCCGACCCGTGCTCATTGTCAGCTCGCGGCCCGACCGCGCGCAGGATCTGATGGAGGCAATCGGCGCCTATCTGCCACCGGATGCGGTCGCGCTGTATCAGTGGCAGACGCCTGACGCGCTGCCCTATGAAGTGCTGCCGCGCGATCCTGCCACCGCCGCGCCGCGCCTGAATATCCTCCATCGCCTCGCAACGGCGCGGGAAGAGGGCATCTGCCCGGTGATTGTCACGGCGGCGGGTGGCTTGATGCGACCCGTGATGCCGGTTACGGAACTGCGGAGTCACACGACGTGCTTGCGGGTCGGATCGCGCTTCAACGAGCGGGAGCGGCTGGCGGAGTGGATCGCCTGGGGCTACACGACGGAGCCACTCGTCGAGCAGCCCGGCCAACTCTCGCGGCGCGGCGGCATCATTGATATTTTCCCGCCGACGACGGACAGCCCGGTGCGGATCGAACTCTTCGGCGATGAGATCGAGAGCATCCGCCAGTTCGATCCGGCGACGCAGCGGTCGT
>JBPCPB010000406.1:0-6752 GCA_050999735.1 Thermomicrobiales bacterium
GTCGTGAAGGTGTCAATGATTGCGCCCTCACGGATTTTCAGGGCGCAGACTTCGATCAGCCGCTGCTTGAACGGTCGCAGCCCGGTCGTCTCGGTATCGAGGACAATATATTCGCCAGTCCCCGCGAGATCGCCCAGCGTCGCCGGGACGGTCGTCTCTTCGACAAGCGCCCAGTGCATATCGGGCCGCAAGCGGAACGTCGCCGGTTCATCGAGCACGGTGCGGATCAGCGTCCGCCACAAGGCAGGCGGCCCGCCGGAGCCGAAGACATGCCGGATGACAGCGTCCTCATGTGCCGCGCCGCCCTGCGCGCGCAGATAGACGAAGGTTCGCTGCCGCAGCCAGGCGTATTGATCGCCGGTGGCGTCTGTCGCGGTCGTGCCCTCATGATTTTGATTCGCTGTGCCGTCTTCGTCTGTCATTCGGCGTCTCTATCCCATCTCCGTCGCGCCATGTGAACGTACGTTCTGTGACCGGAGCGTACCGCACCGACGTGCCTACCGCAACCCTGCAATGCAGGTCAAAACCCCTCGCTTGTGAGGTAAAGAACCACCTCAGACCTCGATCGCAAACTTCAGTCGCGACGCGACGATGCGCCAGGCGTTGCGCTCGACCTCATCGCGCGGATACGGCTTAAAACCGAACTGAAGATACAGATTGAGGGCGGGGAGGCGGCGGGTGTTGGTTTCCAACCAAGATTCGGTATATCCGTGTGTGCGCAGCACATTGCACGCTGCGCTCAACATGGGCTTGGCAAGCCCGCGCCCTTGCGCATCGGGGATAATCGCCACCCAGTGAATCTGACCGATGTCGCGGCCGTTGAATTGATCGTCGTTCCAAGCCGTGATCGTACCAATGTCGGTTCCGGACGGATCAACCAGGAACATGACACGCGTTGCCAGGTAGGCCGTATCGCCGGGCATGGATCGAGTGAATGTCTCGGCGGTGGGCACAATGAATGGCTCGGCAGCCTGCTGGATACGCACCCACGCTTGCACATCGCCGTCGCCATAGAAGCGCATGCGGTA
Source organism: Thermomicrobiales bacterium (assembly GCA_050999735.1). GTDB lineage: Bacteria > Chloroflexota > Chloroflexia > Thermomicrobiales > JALYUS01 > JALYUS01. Next base: position 1,029 of record JBPCPB010000406.1, read on the forward strand.
ACCGATCGGCAGCGAGAAGTGCGGCGTGCGCGACAGATCGGGATGGGTCATCCAGACATCGTTGTCCGGCAGTTGCTCGGTATGGAATGCCACTGTTGTTCTCCTATGTCTTGAGTTTTGCCACACGCTGTAGGCGGCAAGGCTTCAGTATCGCAGCACGCACGCGACGAGCGCTGCCGAACCCAACCGAGGGCTGGCGACCACACGCTAATAAATATTCCCAGCAGGTCCTACGCCCCAGGACTGAGATTGGTCAAAGGCATTTCGGGTTTGGTTGAGGGTGGCTCTGCAATCAGCGTGACCCCGATCGGCGTCCTGGTTCATACAAGACACGCCAAATTCCCGTATCGCCAGCCATATCACATCCTCAATCAGGATGCGACCGGTCGGGAGATGTGCGGCTTGTAACGTTGGATACTGTACACGCGCGCCAGCCTTCAGATGCAAATGTGGATAGCGAATTTGGGCGTTGTCTGGCTCCCAATGATACGCGAGTATTTCGTGCTGCCTATCTTCGAGGGTGTAGAAATAGCCCGTGGTTCGTACGCGCCAATCGTGTGGGCCTTCTTCTCTCACGCGGTAGTTGATAATCGCGGATAGAAGTAACCGCGTCTGCGGATCAGACGTTGACATTCGTACCGGATCGCCGTTGGCCAGCGAAACCGCCGTGATTTCTCCTGACGTGGCTGCTTGCGAGGAATAACCCACATATTCATGGGTGATACAGCCGAGGGCAGTGGTAATCGTGTCTCGGAATGCTTGCGCAGCGGCTTGAGGGGTGCGATACGTGCCCGGTACAGGCATCTCTACCGAGAGTGGGCGAACGGGCGTAACATCGCTACGCGCGCGACGTTTGAATCGTCTGCATCATTTGCAAAGTCACCACGGTCGTATTTAGTCAGAAATTCTTCGCCGCTCATGCCCATATATCGTCGCGCGGCCTTGTCAAAGAGGGATTTTCCCTCCGTGATTCCAATTCGTCGCGAGGGAGCCTTATGAAGTGTGCGCGTCGAAGGTCGATTGAGGGATTGAATCGCCATGATTTTGCTCCATGCTTCGTGATAGCCGTACGCGCGCTCTAGATAGCACTATACGCTCCGCCACGGCGCTCTGTCAAAGTGCGTCCAAAAGGCTTCAGTACCGCAGCACGCACGCGACGCCCGCCAACAGCAGGATCGCCCCGACGATGCGACCGGGACTGATCGGATGCACGATGTAGCCGATCCACCCGAAGTGGTCAATCGCGACCGATGCGGCCAGTTGGCCCGCGATCACACACGCGACGAGCGCTGCCGAACCCAACCGAGGGCCGGCGACCACGCTGACAACGACGTAAAACGCGCCGAGCAAGCCGCCGATCCAGATCCACCACGGCGCGTGCGCGAATTGCCCGCCACTCGGCCACGCCCGCCGTGTCGCAATGAAGCAGAGCAGGAGCGCCACCGTCCCGACGACGAAGGAGACGAACGATGCCCAAATCGGATGCCCGGAGAGGCGACGTAACTGACCGTTGACACCGAACTGCACCGCGACGCCCGCACCGGCGGCGACGGCAAGCAGGAAATACTGCGCCCCCATCTTCATCACCTCTCCTCCCCATTGAGCGGGCGAAACCGAGTGAACCGCAAAGACGCAAAGGACGCAAAGAGCGCAAAGAAGAGAGGGGTCTGAATGAGATACATACGAAGGTACAAAGAACGACACGGAGGTTCATACTTCCGTTATTTTTCTCATCTTTGCGTCCTTTGCGCTCTTTGCGCCTTTGCGATTCTCCCCGGTTTCCTCTCCAGCTCCCGTTGTCCACCGTACGGACATGATATACTGCGCCGCAGCGGTCGGCACGAGCGAAGGAGCATCCCCGCGTGAGCGTCACGGACAAAGCAGAGATCGAGGCGACCTTGCAGGCCGCGCCACCGGTGCAGGTCGAGGAACGTGTGGCGAGCCTCCGGCAGCAGATTGATCACGCGAATGTCGAGTATTACATCCACGATAATCCGACGCTCACGGACGCCGAATACGACGCCCTGATGAACGAACTACGCGCGCTCGAAGGCGACTATCCCGCGCTCGTCACGCCCGACTCCCCGACGCAGCGGGTCGGCACGGCGCCATCGGCGGAGTTTGGCGCGGTAACACATCCCGCGCCGATGCTCTCGCTCGGCAATGTCTTCTCGCGGGAGGATTTGCACGCCTGGGCAGAGCGCGTCTACCGCGTCGCCGGGCGAGAGACGATCACCTTCACTGTCGAGCCGAAGATTGACGGCCTCGCCGTCGCCCTCACCTACACAGACGGCCAGTTCGTGCGCGGCGCGACGCGCGGCGACGGCTTCGCGGGCGAAGATGTGACGCCCAATCTCCGCACGGTGCGCACGATCCCGCTCCGGCTGCGCGCGGCCGCGCCCGGCACGATCGAGGTGCGCGGCGAAGTTTATCTGACACGCTCCGGTTTCCATCGCCTGAACGAGGAGCGCGCGCGGGACGGCCTGGCCACCTTCGCCAATCCGCGCAACGCGGCGGCCGGCTCGCTGCGCCAACTCGATCCGACGATCACCGCATCGCGCCCGCTCGGCTTCTTCGCCTATGCGGCGGGCTACTGGACCGATCCGGCAGCGATGCCGGTGCGCGCGCAGAGCGAGCTGCTCCATCGCCTCCACGACCTCGGCTTCCGCCCCTCGCCCCATGCCGTGACGTGCGACACGATTGATGCCGTCTGGGAGCGCTGCCAGCACTGGCACGACCAACGGGACGCGCTCGACTTCGAGATTGACGGCGTCGTCATCAAAGTGGATAGCCTCGGCATGCAAGAGGAACTCGGCAATGTCGCCCGCGAGCCGCGCTGGGCGACGGCGTACAAGTTTCCCGCCACGCAGGTCGTAACGCGCGTCAACGCGATCACGATTCAGGTGGGGCGCACCGGCAGCCTCAACCCCGTCGCGGAATTGGCGCCTGTCAACGTCGCGGGCGTGCTCGTCTCCCGCGCGACGCTGCATAACGAGGACGAAATTCACCGCAAGGATATTCGCATCGGCGATACGGTCATCGTCCAGCGGGCGGGCGATGTCATCCCGCAGGTCGTCCGCGTCATCACGGAGCGGCGTACCGGTGACGAGCGGGAATTCCGCATGCCGGAAAATTGCCCGGCGTGCGGCGCGCTCGTCGAGCGTTTACCGGACGAGGCGATGGCCTACTGTACAAACATCTCCTGCCCCGCCCAGGTGCGCGAGCGGATCAAACACTACGTCTCGCGCGGCGCGATGGATATCGAGGGGCTGGGTGAAAAGATCGTGGATCGCTTTGCGGACCTCGGCTTTCTGCGCGATGTCGCGGACATCTACCACCTCGACCCCGCGCAACTGCTCGCACTGGAAAAGTTCGGCGAGAAGAGCGTTGAGAATCTGCTCCGCTCCATCGAGGGGAGCAAGAACCGCCCGCTCGCGCGGCTCGCCTTCGGCCTCGGCATTCGCCATGTCGGGGAACGCTCGGCGGGGTTACTGGCGGATGCCTTCGGTAACATGGATGCGCTGATCGCAGCGCGGGCCGAAGAACTCAGCAAAGTAAACGGCGTCGGGGCAATCGTCGCACAGAGTATCGCGGACTTCTTCGCGGAGCCGCGCAACCGCGACCTGATCGCCAAACTGGCCGCCGCCGGTGTCCGCATGGCCGACGAACCGCGCACCGCGCCGACCGGGCCGCAGCCGCTGGCCGGGCAGACGTTTGTGCTCACGGGGCGGCTGGAAAGCATGTCCCGCCCGCAGGCGGAGGCACGCCTGAAGGCGCTTGGCGCATCTATCGCCAGCACTGTGACAAAAAAATCTACGGTGATTATTGGAGCGGAACCGGGTTCAAAGGCGGATCGTGCCGCTGTATTGAAGGTGCCTGCGCTGGATGAAACAGGTCTGTTGGCGCTTCTGAAGGCAAATGAGGGAGCATGAGTGGTTCCCCATGCATATGGGGGTGAACCGAAGACAACCGGAGTGATTGTCGGAGCGGATTCGGTGCTCCACGCATGTGGGGGTGAACGAGCAAGCAGATAGGCGGGTAATTTTCTGTCGCGCGAACACGAAAGAGGTAGATGATTGCCACGCAACGATGAAGCCCGGTTCACGCCGGGGTACGCGCATCCCGTCCGCGAAGATGATCCGTACCACACCGTGCGGACAATCGGGCGGCTTTGCCAGATGATCCTCGAACTGCGCGACGAGTACGAGCGACGCCCCCGCCCGGACCTCCTCGATCAGATCGAGCAACGACTGAACGACCTCGCCAATCAGCACATCGAATTGCGCGAGCGCCGCCAGTCGCATCCAGAGCCGTAGTCGCGTGGCCGCGCCGTATCTTCCCGACACATCGGCAGGCGAAAGGCCGATAATGCACATTCGCGAGAGGTTGGCAGACTACGGTCTGCCCCAACGGTAGCGTGGGCTTCAGCCTGCGTTCCCGATCATTACCGGATCACGTTGCAAGGTTCATCAGCCTGCGTCCCTGTATGGTGCTAATGGAGAAACGCAGGCTGAAGCCTACGCTACCAGGTCAGCGCGGTCCCGGCTTGGCAGTCGTGCCGGGCTTGATGAGCGGGATGCCCGCCGCGCAGAGGGGGCATTGATCGGGCGGATAGGCGGCGATCTCCTCCGCATTCAGCGCAACGAGCGGAACACCAAAATTTACCTTGCCGCCGGAGCGATCCCACAGGACGCCGATGCCGACGACCGTCACGTCGTGCGCCGCGAGCGCCGCCAGCGTCTCGCGCACGCTGCCGCCCGTCGTGAGAATATCGTCCACGACGAGCACGCGCGTGCCCGGTGCGAACGTCGTGCCGCGGCGGAAGGCACGACCTGTCTCCCCTTCCCGCTCCGCGTACGCCGCCGCGACGCCGAGTTGCCGGGCCGTCTCGAAGGCGAGCAGGATACCGCCCGTCGTCGGCCCCGCGACGACGGCCACACCTGCGTTCGCGAAGGCGCGGACGAATCCGCCGCAGATCTGTTCCGTCGCACGCGGATTGCGAAGGAGATCGAATTTCTCAACGTACGTATCACCATGCAGCCCGGAAGAGAAGAGGAAATGACCCTTCTTGATCGCTCCCGCTTCCCGCAACACCGCACCCGCCGATGGCTCGCTCACGTTTCACCCTCCCCCGTCAGTCAAGCCGCCAGACAGCCGTCCGCGATGCATAGAGATCAAAGCCAACATGCCGGTGCATCGCCAGTGACGCCGCGTTGTCCACATGAATACCGGCAAGAATCGCCGTCGCACCCACCGATTTCCCCCAATCGTGGAGCGCTCGGTAGAGCGTCGTCGCGACGCCGCGCCGGTGGTGATCCGGATGGACGGAGATATCCTCAACCCAGACCGCGAGCGGTTCGAGGTCGAAATGCCGGAGCGGTTGCGCCAGCACGTAGCCGACAAGCATGCCATCATCTTCTGCGACGAATGAGCATGGCGTTTGCAGGTAGAACGCGAAACTATCCGGCGTGATTGCTCGCTGCTCCTCGCGCCGTTCGGGTGTCGCCTGATCCCAGTCAAAGCCGAGAAAGGCGTGGGCGCTATGGCGCATCACCGCGTCATCAAGCGCCCGCAATGCCTCATAATCGCCCGATTGCATGCGCCGGACAACGATACTTGTCATGTATTTCAGGCCACCACGATGCCGGGATCGGTTGTCTGTGCCATTCGCCACCTTCCCGATGGTAGCGCAGGCTTTCCAGCCTGCGAGAGCGACGATGACGC
>JBPCPB010000420.1:0-3702 GCA_050999735.1 Thermomicrobiales bacterium
CGCGGCGCATTCATGCCTGCTACTCTACTCGCTCTCGACCGCTGCGCTCAACTGCGTAAGTCCTAACGTATTTCGCCAGAGGAAACCCGTACCACCAGAAAGATGCTCCCAACTGCGTAACTCCTACGCGTGCAACGACTATCTGGTTAGCCACTATGCGACGATCCCGATCGTCAACCGGCTCTCGGCGGCGGGGCGGCGGGCGGATCTGATCAACACGAATCCAACGCCGTGGGACTTCGACACATGGAATATCGCCTACTGGCAGCTCAAGAAGTAGGTCCCGGCACACGAGTGGTCGCCCCCGTGGGCAAGGGTGGTCCTTCGGACTGACATCCGTGCATAACTGAGACGAATATCTGAGAAAGATGGTAGTAGCAGGCTTTCCAGCCTGCCTCTCCGGGCGGGACGGCAGGCTGGAAATCTGCCCGGAGGGCGCCCGTACCACCGGGGAAACCTGAGTTATGCACGGATGTCAGTTCGGAGTCTTGACAGTAGTGGCTAACGTGCGCAAGGTTAGCCTATACGGTGATCGCGCGTGCCGGCGACAGCTGGGGACGGGGAACGCGATGGATCGCACCGAAGGCAGCATCCGTGAAGGGGGAAAAGATGACACAGCATTTCCGTCGCGAGGGTTTCACGTATCCGGCGCCGTCCGACGACGCAGCCCGCGATGCACAGTGGAAGGTTGTGGTGCTCAATCCGTGGGGCGCCTTCGGTCAATACGGTGAGCGCGAGATTCTGGAAGATGCCGGGTGCGCCGTCGAGATTGTCGAGGATCGCTCCGAGGAAGGCATCCTGCGCGCGGTGCGGGACGCCGACGGCCTCTATTACACCGGCCCGGTCACCCGGCAAATGTTGCGGGCGATGGAGCGCTGCAAGGTGATTGCCGCCAGTTCGATCGGCATGGATCGCTTCGAGGACTTCGACCTGGCGACGGAGAAGGGCATCGTCGTCTGCAATTGCCCCGGCGTCTTCGTCGACGAGGTCGCCAACCAGGCGACGGCGCTGCTGCTCGCCTGCGTGCGCTGGGTCGTACCGACGGCGAACTTCGTCAAGGGGGGCGGCTGGGCGGACGGCGGGCGCCAGCGCCCGTGGGGGTCTATCCCGCGCATGACCGGACAGACCATCGGCATCGTCGGCCTCGGCGATATCGGCAAGGCGATGGCGCGCCGCGCGGCGGGCTTCGACTTGCGGATTCTCGCCACGGATCCCTACATCGCGCCGGGAGTATTCGCCGAGTACGGCGCGCAGCCAGTCTCGCTCGGCAAGCTCCTGCAGGACGCCGATTTTATCTCACTGCATGTCCCGCTCAACGCCGAGACCCGACACCTGATCGGCGCGCCGCAGTTCGCGTTGATGAAGCGGGAGGCGATTCTCATTAACACCTGCCGCGGCCCGGTCGTGGACGAGGCGGCGCTGATCGAGGCGTTGCAGAAGCGGCGCATCCTCGCGGCGGGGCTCGATGTGACTGAGGTTGAGCCGCTTCCCAGCGACAGTCCGCTCCTCGCGATGGAGAACGTGGTAATCTCGCCCCATATGGCATCGATCAGCGATTGGGCGAATGGCGAGCGCCGCCGCCGACCGGCGCACGAGATCGCCGCCGCGCTGACCGGGCACCGGCCGCGGGCGGTCTGGAACAAAGAGGTGCTCGAACATCTGAACTTGAAATAGGCCAGGGTTCCGTCGCCGAAGCGAGGAATGTCTGACAACTGGCGATGCCGGTGTCGTGATCGGGAGGTCAATCATGAATGGCGCGGATGCTGTCGCTCGGATCCTGCAACAGGAGGGGGTTGAGTTCCTCTTCGCCTACCCGAACCATCCGGTCATCAACGCCGCCGCGGCGCTCGGCATCCGACCGATCATCGCCCGCACCGAGAAGACGCTCCTCAATATGACCGATGGGTTCACCCGCATGACGAATGGCCGACAGATCGGCGTCTGTGTGGTCCAGGGCGGGCCGGGTATCGAGAACGCATTCGGTGGCGTCGCGCAGGCAGCCGCGGACCATACGCCGATCCTTCTCCTGCCGGGTGGCCCTGACCAGCGCCGACTGGGCATCCCGGGCGAGTTCGATCCGCTGCCCACCTACCGCACCGTGACCAAATGGGCCACGCGCGTCAATGCCGCCGAGCGGATCCCGGAGTTGATGCGCCGGGCGTTCGCGCAACTGCGTTCCGGAGCGCGGGGCCCGGTGCTGGTCGAGTTGCCGCGCGACGTCACTGCAGTCACGGTGGATGAGGCCGCGCTCGCGTATACGCCCGTCCGCGGCTATCGCTCGGCAGGTGACCCGGCGGATGTCGCCGAGGCGGCGCGGCTCCTGCTCGCGGCGCGACGGCCGCTGCTCCATGTCGGACACGGCGTGCTCTGGGCGGAAGCGTGGGACGAATTGCGCGAGCTGGTTGAACTGGTCGGTGTGCCCGTCATGACGACGATGGCCGGCAAGAGCGCGTTCCCGGAAGATCATCCTCTCTCCGTGGGCGCCGGAGGGGCCACGCTCGCCCGCGCCGCCGCCCATTGCCTGACCCGCGCCGATCTCGTGTTCGGTATCGGCTGCAGCTTCGCACAGGGCGGCTTCTCGACACCGCTGCCGCCGGGGAAACGGCTGGTGCAGGTCACGAGCGACGCACGGGACATCAATCGCGACCTGCCGGTCGAGGTGGGCGTCGTCGGTGACGCCAAACTGGTCCTGCGGCAGCTGATCGCGGAGGTCCATAGTCAGATCGGGGCGGACGGAGCGCGCGACCGTGCTGCCATCGCGGAAGAGATTCGAATTGTACGTGAGGCCGAGTGGCGCGAGTGGTCGCCGCGGCTCACTGCTGACGAGACGCCGATCAATCCCTATCGCGTGATCCATGATCTGATGCGCACGGTTGACCGTCATACGACCGTCGTCACCCACGATTCCGGCAACCCACGCGATCAAATGCTGACCTTCTTCGAGACGCTGGAACCGCGCGGTTACCTCGGCTGGGGTAAGTCGACGCAGCTCGGCACGGGGCTGGGAATGGCGCTGGGGGCGAAGCTGGCCGCGCCGGAGAAGCTGGTCGTCAATGTGATGGGCGACCTGGCCTTCGGCACGGCGGGGCTGGAGATCGAGACGGCGGTACGCGAGCGTCTGCCGATCGTGACCGTTCTGCTCAACAACGCACGGCTGGGCGGGTACGACCACCACATGCCGATTGCGAGCGAGCGGTATGGGGCGAACAAGCTCTCGGGGCGCTACGCGGAGATGGCGGCGGCACTGGGGGCGTACAGCGAGCGGGTCGAGCGGCCGGACGCGGTGGGGGAGGCGATTGAGCGAGGCATCGCGGCGACTCGGGAAGGGCGACCGGTGGTCCTGGAGATGATCACGAAGGAGGAGCCGGTCTATCCAAGCGCCCGCGAAGTGTATCGCGCGGTGGGGTGATAGCGCAAGCGCGTGTATGGGTTCAGTACGTCCGCTACGGATGGATGCCGAACTGTTCGGCAAGGAAGGCAACCGGGGTACGCATCTTCAGGCTCTGGTGCGGTCGAATCGCATTGTACACCGCTCCCCCCGCGCGCCCCGCTTCCGGCATCGTCGGCAGATCGGCCTCGCCCTCGTAACACTGCCACCATTCCTCACGAAACGTCCGGTTCATCCGCTCGACATGCCCATTCAACTTCGGGCTGTGCGGCGGCAAGACCCACAGCGGAATCGCTTGTGCCTGACATTCCGCC
>JBPCPB010000485.1:0-4202 GCA_050999735.1 Thermomicrobiales bacterium
TGCTCGCGTCGAGCGAGACGCGCGGATCGTAGGTGCTGCCGTCCGGTTGCTGCGCCTTGAAGTCGGCCGATACCGTCTTCTTGAAGCCGTGGCCGGTGTAGAAATCGTACGTGTTCATCTTAATGTATTGGCCAGGGATTGTGTCGCACTTGAGCGCGATCGCCGGATCGGCCGGGAGGTTCAGGCCACCGCCGAGTTGAAATGTGTCACCGAAGGCAGCAAAGCCGGGGAAGGTGCTCCGCGTCCGCCCGCGCCCCGCGATGCTGGGGAAAAAACCCTCCCATTTTCCTTCGAGATTGACCCACGGCGCCGATGCCTGTTCCCACGCCGTATGTACCGGCCCACCATGAACGGAGAAGGGCAGGAGATAGGCGACGAAGAGCAACACGAACGATAACCCGGTCGCAACAGACATGAATCGCCAGCCGAGCGAGTCCGGGAACTTGATGCGCGCCGTGCGCCACTCCGCCTGCTGCTGGAAGGCATAGAAGCGGATCGCCAGCGGGATAACGACGAGGAGGAAGAGAAAGAGGAAGAGGCCGCTGTCCTCGCGGTCGTAGCCGAGATTGATAAGGAGGATCAGCCCGGCGACGCCGAGCGTCGGCGAGAGCCAGTGCGACCGAAAAATCCACCACATCGAGAAGTAGGAAAAAAAGTACATCAGCGCGGCGCAGACAAGGATAAAGAGAAAAAGATCATCTTCCGCTCTGCCATTCCACGCGGCGTGAATGTACGTCCCGAGGCGGTGCGCCAACTCGACCGACTTGCCGCGCGTCCCGCCGAATTGGTCGTCAATGATCGAGAGCGTGCGCAGCCAGATCGTGGCGATGCCGATCGCAAAGCCGATCAGATGCGCGTAGTAGTTTTTCAGCGGCCTAATGCGGGCGAGCACGAATCCCGCGAGCAACCCGACCCACGTCACCGACGGCAAAATACGCAACTCCGGCGCCCATTCCGCGCGCAGGATAGCTGTCTGCACGACCAACACCATCAGCGCGACGAGGGCAAACGTCCCCCATCCTTCCGGTAACCGGAACGGACGGAGCAGCGCCTGCCAACTCGGCTTGCGGAGTTTCGACTGCCAATCGGTGAACGCTCGTGCCATGATGCGAACCCCCGCGCCGCGTGGAGCGGCGCCATACAGAGCGAACGATTATGGGGTGGCCGGTTGCTGGACAGGGACGCCGCCGCGCACTTCCTCGCGCGGCGGGCGGGCAATCTGCGGTTCGGGCGTCGGGCGGATCGTCGGCGGTGCGGCGTCGGACAGGCCAATCGGATGGGTGAGCGCCCGGCCGATTTCCTCACCCCGCCGCACCATGTAAACCGGGACATTCGCCGCCGTCAGGCTCGTGACGACACGGTACGTGCCACGCGGTGCGCCGAACGATTCGGCGTCCACGATCACGGCAACCGCCTTGACGCCGCGATAAACGAGGGGCAGCAACCCTGCGACCCACCCCTCATCGGCGGACGGCGTGACGACGACGAGCGCGCTGTTGCGACCGAAACGCGCTGACTCGGCGGTCAGCACTTCCTGCAACTCGGTCATCCCATCGGCATGGACGACGGAGAGCGCTTCGAGCATCTTCAGTGTCTGCCGCTCGCCGCGATCGGTGTTGACAATCTCGCTGTGCATCCCGCGCGCGACGAGGCCAACGTTGCGCCCCTGCTCGACGAAGTGCTGCATGATCGAGGCGGCAATCGTAATCGCTGTCTCCTCGGTCGAGATCGCCCACTCGTCCAACGGCTCCGGCACGCCCGGTTGCGGCAGCGGGGCGACGGCGTGAACCGGCTTGTGGAGGTCAACGAGCACCCAGACATCGGTCGTCGGGTCGAGTTCGAACTCCTTCACCATCAACTTGCCGGTCCGCGCCGTCGTGCTCCAGGCGATGCGGTTGAAGGAGTCGCCCCAGAAATACTCGCGGACGCCGGAGGCATTCGGCGTCACGTAGTGGGTGCGCCGCTGCGTCGCCGCGCCACCCGGCAGGTCGCCGACCGAAACAACAAATGATGAGACATCCACCGTCGCCGGATAGAAAACGAGGCTCGATGTTTCGGGGATCAGCCGCTGCGCCGGGAAGAGGCCGAAGGGGTCGCCACCCCGGAGGGTGAGCGGGCCGATGGTGAACTTGCCACGCTGGGTGCAACGGGTGCGCACGCGCCAGTGATAGGGCTGACCGGCGGGCAAGTGCGCGACCTGACTGGCGGCGGAGGCATGGCCCGGCAGCGTCGAGTGGTCGCGCACTTCGAGCCAGAGTTTCGCCAGTTTGCCCCGATTCTCGATCGTCAGGCGCTCGTCCATCGTCTGCCCGACTTGCGCGCGATCCGTCCGCGTCTCCCGCGTGAGGGCGAGCGAGCGCAGGCTGACCCGGCTCCAGACAAAGGCGACGATCAGCACGCCGACGACGACGAAGAAGAGCGTGTCGAGCACACCCCAGCCACTCACCTGATCCGCGATCAGAATGACGACCGCCAGCGCGCCAACCTTGGCCGCGTTCACGGGCGCGCCCCACGCGGCCGGCCCTCGACCCGCTGGGTGAATGGCGTTGCGCCGGGAACGGGCACACGCTGCAGAAGCTCGCGGACGATCCCCCGACCATCAATATTTCGCATTCGCGCCGCCGGGCTAACGATCAGCCGGTGCGCCAGGACAGGTTCCGCAAGCGCCTTGACGTCGTCCGGGAGCACGTAATCACGCCCGGCGAGCGCCGCCCAGGCCCGCGCCGATGCGAGCAAGCCGAGCGTGCCGCGCGGGCTGGCGCCGAGGTAAATCTCGTCGTGCCGCCGCGTCGCCTCCGCCATCGAAACGATGTATTCGAGGATCAGCGGGTCCACCCGCACATTTTCGATGATGTACTGCTGCGCCGTGACCAATTCGCTGACATCCACGACCTGCTCGATGCGCGAGAGCGGATGGCCGGACATCTGGTTCTGTAGAACAGAAATCTCTTCCATGTGCGTCGGGTAGCCAAGGGAGATGCGCAGGAGGAAACGATCCAGTTGCGCCTCCGGGAGCGGAAACGTCCCCTCGTATTCAATCGGGTTCTGGGTCGCCAGCACGACGAAGGGCATCGGCAAGTCGTGCGTCTCGCCGTCCACCGTGATTTGCCGCTCCTCCATCGCTTCGAGAAGGGCGGATTGCGTCTTGGGCGTCGCGCGGTTGATCTCGTCCGCCAGCACGATCTGCGCGACGACGGGACCAGGCCGAAACTCAAAGACACGCGACCCCTGATTGAAGATCGAGACACCCGTCACGTCACCGGGCAGGAGGTCCGGCGTGAACTGGATACGTTTGAAGGAACAGCCAATCGAGCGCGCAATTGTCTTCGCCAGGACGGTCTTCCCGACACCCGGCACATCCTCGATCAAAACATGCCCGCGGCACAGCAAGGCAATCAGCGTCAGTTGCACTTCCCGATGCTTGCCGACGATCACGCGTTCGACATTTGTGACAACGCGCTCCGCGATATGCTGGACAGGCGTCATCGCTTCCGATGCTGAGGGGGTTCGCATCCCCGATTACTCCCTTCAATCTCGCCCGATGCCGATGGGCAACCACTCGCACCCTGCCCGGCGAAATCGTGCATCACGAGTCTATGTCTTTGGGTGTCCTATCATGTTATGCAAAGGTTATCGGAATCTCCCCAACCACATCACGGTTCGGGAAGGGCGCTCATCTCGCCCGCCACTCTGACCAACCAGGAACACGTCGCGAGTATATCATACTGTTTGGGCATGCGCCGTCCAGAGTCGCACATATTCTGAATTGTCTGCCGGTCGTGTTTACAGGAAGGGAAGAGATGGAGCAACCAATCATCCTCATCGGCGCGTGGCACAACAGCCTCGTCACGGCGGCCTATCTCGCCGGCGCGGGCTATCCGGTCCGCGTCCTCGAACGCCGCCCGACGGTTGGCGGCGCGGTCCACACGCAGGAACTCTGGCCGGGCTATCAGGTGGACACCTGTTCGTCGTTCCATGTGCTCATCCATTTGACCGGCATCATCGAGGAACTCAGCCTCGCCCGCTACGGCCTCCGCTATCAGGACGCCGATCCATTCGCCTTCGCGCCCTTCCCGGATGGCACAATGCTCCGCTTCTACAAGGACGTGGACCGCACCTGCGCGGAGATCGCACGCATCAGTCCGCGCGATGCGGAAACGTACCGCGCCTTTGTCGGGCTATGGAGCCAGTTCAACGAGGCG
>JBPCPB010000088.1:0-10954 GCA_050999735.1 Thermomicrobiales bacterium
GGTGCATGAACCGACTGAAGCAGTGGCGCAGCGTGGCGACGCGGTACGAGAAGCGGGCGACGAACTATCGGGCGATGGTCGTGATCGCCGCCCTCATGCTCTGGCTCGATTCGTCGGACACGCCCTAATACGATTCCTGATTTGTATTGTGGTGGCCCACAAAGGGCGGTTCACGAACCGCCCCTACGACTTGCGTTATGATTACTCATTGCTCGGCGTTGCGACGCCTGCTGTCCAATAGACGCTGCCCTCCCATGTCTGTTCGGGATCGAGAGTCAGCGGCCAGCGGGCGATGAGGCTGGTGCCCTGATAGACGCGCTCGAATCCGCCCTCGGAGTTAGAGACGGTTTCGATGGGCAGTTTCCAGAGTTCTGCCGGGGGATTGACCAGCAGCGACAAGTCCACATCGAGCCAAGTATTACCCATATGGAGTTCGGTCGCCTCCTGCCACGCCTCCGGCAGATCGTGGAATGTGGTCAAGGCGGGATGGTCCGGTAGCCAGGTGTAGCATTGGTCGTTGTGCCCGCCGCCTTGCAGGTTGACGTTCCACTCGGAGGCGAAAACGAGTGACACCGGCCACGGGCCGCGATTCGTCACGCGATAGTGGCAGGTGAAGGCCGCGCCGATTGTCTGCACCATGTAGGTCTTCTCAACCGTCAGAGGCGAGGCGCCGCCATCCGGCCAGGTGATTTGTCCGTCCCGGCGGAGGGTGAACTTCCACATGGGAGCCTGCGCATCCCCGGCGGGTGCGAAGGAGGCGGTCGCCGCGTCAATCGGGTCGAGCGCCCAGACGCCGCGCGCGAAGTCGCCCCGCTCGGTGTAGCGCATGAAGCGGAAATCGTCCGGCCCAACATCGGCATCCAGCAAATGCTCGATGCCGCCGCCCCGGTCATACGTATCGTAGGCGAGATAATCCGCCAATCCCGCCTCGCGGAAGCGGACGACGCCGTGAATGTTCGCCGGTTCGTTCTCTTCTTCGGCCTGCGCATTTGCGTCCGCTGCCGTTGTCTCCGCACCGTCGGTGGGGGTCACATCGGCGGGCGCCCTCTGAGCAGAGTGCGCCTCGTGCGCGTGGACGCGAACCGTCTCGTGGTACGCCTCGGGGCGGCGGGCGAGCGTATCGAGCGCATTGACGGCGGCGCGGCGAATGTCCCATTGCTGCACCATGCCACCCTCCGCAGGGTCAATGAGCAAGTTCTGATGCTGACCGGTGAGGAGTAGTTCGGGCGCGCCGTCCGCGTCGAGATCGCGCAGTTCGTACTGAAACCAATCCATCTCGTCGGGATGCAAGATCGCGTCGGCGGCGTTTTCGGCCAGCAGCAGGCGATGCGTTGTCTCGGCGCGCATATGATTCATGTAGATGCCGCCGAAAACGCCGTGCCAGTAGGCGTCGTTGTTCTGCCCGCGATAGAGTTCGAGCAGGCCACCATCCCCCATGCCGCCTTGCGCCCGCGCCGCGTGAACCTTCGCGTGCGTGCGGAGCATCCGCTTGTGGAGACGGTTAATCTCCGGGTATTTCGTCATGAAGGAGCGCCAGAAGCCGCCACGCATCCACCGCGCGACCTCAGGCCGCTCCGCCTCCATATCGTGCCGCACCTGTTCGAATTGTGCGGCGGCGGTGGCAGGCAGCACCCACTCGCTCATCTCGACGTATGAGGCGGTCGGCAGATAGATGCGGCCGAGCGCCGGGTAATTCTGGCGGTACTCGCCGAGCGGCATCGTCAGGAGCCAGTCGCGATGCTCCTCCAATGCGGCAAAGAGGCGATCCATGTAGCCGCGCGCCCAGACGTGCTCGTAGGTGCTCGGCCACGCGCCGAACTTCTCGCCGTCGTCGCCCATCACGGCAATCGGCGGGTGGCCCTCCGGCGCGTTCTCCGCCAGCCCGCGCAGGAAGGCGATCGTCTCCTCGACGGGGCGCCACGGCACGGTGTAGCGGAGCGAGTAGAGCGAGGGGAAGACGCCAATTGGCCGCCCGTCATCTTCGGTCAGGTAATAGCCGTAGAGATCGTCTGGGCCGACACCGGAGGCGAGCAGATGCGTGTCGTCCACAATTGTCCATTGCATCCCGGCATCCACGAGCGAGTGCGGCAACCCCGGTTCCCAGACGCGCTCCGCCAGCCACATGCCGGTCGGTGTCGTGCCGAACGTCTCCCGCACGGCATCGGCGAGAGCGCGAATCTGCCCGACCCGGTCCACCTCCGGCAGCACGGCGAGCACCGGCTCGTAGAAGCCGCCACCAACCACCTCAACCTGCCCCCGCTCCGCCAGCGCGCGGATGCGGTCGAGCAAATCGGGGTGGGTCGCGCGCAACCAATCGAGGAGCGAGCCGGTGTAATGAAGGCCGACACGCACGCCCGGATGCCGTTCGAGCGCGGCAACCATCGGCTCGTATGCTTTCTCGTAATGCTCCTCATTGACCCAGCCGAAGTTGCCGATTGGCTGGTGATTGTGGAAAACAAGCCCGAGCACGACCTGACTCATCTGTACTCCCCCGTGATTGTGCGTTCGATGCCGTATACTGTCAGCGTATCACACACCGCCGTGTGACCCGAACAGTAGTGATATGGCAGCACATACCATACCAGCGCATCAAGCACAGCGGAAAGGAACGAGCCATGGTGACCGAAACGATTGATGTTCCATCAGGGAGTGATCTCGCGAAGGTATTGGAAAAGGCAGCGGAAACGCCGGTGATACTGGAAGCGAATGGGATACGCTATCGCCTCAGTCGTGAGGATGCCCGCGTACCGGACGCGACCGAGACGCCGCATAAGGGTAAGCCAACCTCTGCGAGTGATTCACTTTGGAACATTATCGGCCTCTGGCAATCGGAGGAAGAGACCGACATTGCGCAACACAAAGACCGCTATCTTGCTGATGCGTATGCACCGAAGCCGGAATGAATGTGAATCCGCCCGACATCCGCCGACACGCGTTCGTGGATACTTCGGCCTTCTTCGCCATTTCTAATGCACGCGACGTACAACACCTACCGCGCGTGCCATCGAAAGCCGCCTTCGGCGGGAACGGCGGCGCCTCCCTACAACCAACTTTATCGGGGCCGAAACGCATGCGTTGCTCCTGTCTCGGGCCGGTCGCCAAGTCGCCGCAACGATCCTCGCGGAGATTGATGGCGATGACATCGCCATCATTCGCGTTCGCGAGACCGACGAGCAACGGGCGCGAGCAATCATCTTTCAGTACGACGACAAGGACTTCTCGCTCACCGATGCGACGAGTTTCGCGGTGATGGAGCGCCTGCACATTATGCACGCCTTTGCCTTCGATCATCACTTCACGCAATTCGGTGTCACGATTCTCGGCCCGACCCCATGAATGTAAGCCCTATTGAGGTCAAATAGGAAAGGCGAGCAACGATGTACGTTACTCGCTAATCTCCACGCCGTGATGCCTGGCGGCGCGCTTGATCCGCTCCTTGATCTGTGCGACATCGTCCTTATCATACTTCGCGGCGTTGTCCTTGTGATTAATGTAACTCCAGGCTGCGCGGACATGTTCGGGCGTGTCAATCGGATATCTGTGGTTCGTTGGGTCCGCGAACTGGACATGCCCATACTCGTGGACACCTTCCTTTGGGTTGACATCGTCCCGCTTCTCAATCCGGTCGCTCATCGCGCGCTCCTTTATGTATATACCAATCTCCCTGTATCGGGGGGTTGCATCATGCATGCCACCCGCTATCATCACACGGGGCGCGCGGCGAGCAAACCGGGAGAGGAGCGGCACGGATGAAGATTCGCGAGATTCGGGCGGTTGGTTTGCGCGGTGCGACACCGGAGGGTGGCTGGAGCGATGAACTGCAACCGGACGCATGCGTCCATACACTGATCGCCGTCCACACCGACGAAGGGATCACCGGCATCGGCAGCGTCTTCACGAACGACGACCTCGTCCGCGCCGCGCTCGGCGTCCTCGAACCGTTGTATCTCGGCGAAAACGCGCTCGAACCGGAACGAGTGAGCGAGAAGTTGCATCAGAATACCTTCTGGCTTGGCCGCGGCGGCGCGATCACGCACGCAATTTCGGGTATAGACATCGCCCTCTGGGACATTTTTGGCAAGGCAACAGGGCAGCCCGTCGGGCGGCTGCTCGGCGGGCGATACCGCGAGCGCGTGCGCCCTTACGCCTCCCTGCTGATGGATGAGCCGGAGCGGATGGCGGATGCGCTCTTGCCGTACAAGGCGCGGGGATTCCGCGCCTTCAAGATCGGCTGGGGACCATTCGGGCGGCAGAGCGCGGCGACGGACGAGGCGATTGTCCGCGCCGCGCGGGATGCCGTTGGCGACGACGTGCTCTTGATGGTGGACGCGGGCGGCAGCGATGCCCACTGGAATCAAGGCTACAAGTGGGCGCTGCGGACGGCGGAGATGCTCGCGGGGTATGGTGTCACCTGGTTCGAGGAGGCGTTGAAGCCGGACGCACTCAAGGAGTACGTGATGCTGCGGGAGCATGCGCCGCTGCCGATCAGCGGCGGCGAGGTGCTGACGCGCCGCCAGTCCTTCCAGCCGTGGCTCGAAGCGGGCGCGTTCGACATCGTTCAGCCGGACGTCACAAAGGTCGGCGGCATTTCGGAGGAGCGGCGCATCGGCTGGATGGCGCAGGAGCACGGTATCCGCTTCATCCCGCACGGCTGGAACACGGCGGTCGGTTTAGCCGCCGACCTCCAACTCGCCTCCGCCTTCCCGGACACCGATTTCGTCGAGTACATCACTGGCTCGCCCTATGTGGACACTATCGTTGCTACCCCATGGCAACTCGATGCGAACGGCATGCTCGCGATCCCCGCTACCTCCGGCCTCGGCATCACCCTCGACCCGGACGCCGTGCGCCGCTACTCGCGTGGCGAACCGTTCCTCGATTAGCCTGCCAGTGATCGCGCAATATCGGCGGCGACGCGGACGTTGTTGAGGACGAGGGCGACATTCGCGGCGACACTGCGGCCACCTGTCCGCTCTCGCACCTGATCGAGGACGAAGGGCGTCCATGCCGCGCCGGTGATGCCGCGTCGGGTCGCTTCCGCCACCACCGCCGCCGTGATACCTTCGATGTATGCCGCATCGAGCGCGTCCGCCGCCGGGATCGGCACGGCGACGACGACGCCACCCCCGCCGAGCGCCCAGTGCCGCGCCGCGACTGCCGCCACTTCCGCCGCCGTCTCCACGCGCACCGGCACACTGAGCCTGCTATCCGGTGTGTAGAAGGCGGGAAAGCGATCCGTCCCGTAGCCGAGCACCGGCACGCCCTGCGTTTCGAGATATTCGAGTGTCAGCGGCAAGTCGAG
Organism: Thermomicrobiales bacterium; assembly: GCA_050999735.1. GTDB lineage: Bacteria > Chloroflexota > Chloroflexia > Thermomicrobiales > JALYUS01 > JALYUS01. The sequence continues at coordinate 5,303 of JBPCPB010000088.1, forward strand.
GATACTCTTCGCCCCCGCGCAGACGACGCAGACGGGCGTGCGCGCCAGTTCGGTCAGGTCCGCCGAAATGTCCATTGTCGTCGCCGCGCCGCGATGCACGCCACCAATGCCGCCCGTCGCGAAAACGCGGATGCCGGCATGCCAGGCACAGAGCATCGTCCCCGCCACCGTCGTCGCACCGAGGCGACCGCTGGCGAGGATTGCGGCGAGGTTGCGGCGGCTTACCTTCATCGCCTCCCGATCGCGCGCGAACCGCTCGATCTGCGCGCTGTTCAGCCCGACGACGATCCGCCCGTCCACGAGACCAATCGTCGCGGGGATGGCTCCCGCCGCACGCACTGCCTCCTCCGACTCGCGCGCGAGCCGCAGGTTCTCCGGGTACGGAAACCCGTGCGCAATGATCGTTGATTCGAGTGCAACGACCGGCTCCCCCGCCACCGCCGCCCGCACATCCTCACGCATGTCCAGCAATGCCTCAATCCGCATCTATCCTCCTCATGCTGACATCATCAAGTGTTGTCAGGTGCATGAGATGACTCCGGTCGGCAGTCGGCAGTCGCTGGTCGCCAGTCGCCAGTGGTCGCCATCTCCGCTACGATGTCTGTGGGAATATACAGCCGATTCTGTCGGCGCGTGCATAGGCCCCGCGTCTTCTGACCGCCGACTGCCAACGGTCATCATCGAGGAGGGACAAAATGAAACGAACGGCGCTCTTGAACGCTCCGCTCTCTGCCGCCATCGCGCGACTCGGCCATACGGATTTGTTACTCGTCGCGGACGGCGGGCTGCCGATCCCTACCGAGCCGGAGCGAATTGATCTCGCGCTCGTCGCGGGCGTGCCGACGATGATGCAGACGCTCCGCGCCATCTTCCTCGAACTGGCAGTTGAGGCGGCAATTGTCGCGGAGGAGCAGGCGGAGTTCGCGCCGCAATTTCATGCCGAATTGCGTGCCTTCCTTGCGTCCGAAGGCGTCGCGCTGCGGACGATGACGCATATCGCCTTGAAGCAGGAGTCCCGCCGCGCCCGCGCCGCTGTCCGCACGGCGGAACTGACGCCGTACGCGAACATCCTCCTTCAGTGTGGCGTCGTCTTCGGCCCGCATGAGAATGATCCACCCCGTGACCGCGCCGTGCCCGTGGACCAAGTCAAACCGGCGTAGCGAGCAATGAGCGACGAGCGGGCGCCCTTCAGGGCAGTAGCAAATGAGGAGCGTGAGGCATACGATGGTGATTCGTGAGGTATTGCAACTCGGGAATCCGCTGCTGCGGGAAGTCGCGGAAACGGTGGAGGATCCATCGTCGCCGGATGTGACGGCGGTGCTGACGGATATGCGGGAGACGCTGGCGCACTGGCGGGCGACGACGACCTACGGGCGGGGGATCGCCGCGCCGCAGATCGGTCTCCTGAAGCGGATCGTCTTCATGCAAATTGATCACCCCTGGCCGCTCATCAACCCGGTGATCACCGCACGCAGCCCGGAGACGATGGTCATCTGGGATGCCTGCCTCAGTTTCCTCTGCATTTTCTTCCAAGTGACGCGGCACGAATGGATTACGGTGAAATATCAGGACACGACCGGCGCATGGCACGATCTACGCGCCGAGGGCGACCTCGCCGAACTCCTGCAACACGAGATAGACCACCTCAATGGCATCCTCGCCGTGGACCGCATAACCGACGTCCGCACCATCTGCACGCGCGAGGAGTTTGAGCGCCGCTATCGTCATGATAGCCCGTACGCGAATAGCCAGTAGCGGATCGTCGCCGATAGCGCGGTAGCCACGTTCTTGCAAAGGCGGAAACGGGAAGTGACGCGGCTACCCATGGCGATGCGCGAGGAGGATCATGGAATGATAGATACCGAACGTATCCAGTCCTTACTGGACACGATTGACGCGCCGATCTGCGACAATTGCCTCGCCTCCCGCGCGGAGATGCGACCGGATGCGGTAGGGGAGACCTGTCAGCGCCTCGCGGATCACGGCGATGCGGACCGCGAGCAGGGCACCTGCCGATTTTGCGGGCAGGCGAAGATCGTCAAAAGCCCGATCGTCAATCGAAACGTCCCTGGCTAATGTTGCGCGTCAATGAAGAGGTGCTCGGCATCATCGCCGCGCTCCCTCCCGATTTCACGGGCGCTGATGACTGAATGCCCGCGTTGCCGGAGCAATGTTCCAAGCATGCTACTGACGTTGTGATCGAGATATAAATCGGCCACTAGGCGAATGCAGCATCGTTCACGGCGATGCGGCTATCAATCAGCGCTCGGTGCTGGTGATAATACGCTATTGCCGCTTCCACCGCTTCCACAGGGAGCGCATAGTCCGCCGCGACCCGTTGCGCGCTCTCCCCGTACCCCGAAGGTATCCCACCAAGGCCCATACTGAGACACCATGGCCGGCAATGATCGCCTGATCCGCACCCGGCTTCGTCGGATGCGGCGCGATATAGCGTGCGATCAATTCGTCATCCGTCAGCGTCTCAGTACGCTTCGTGACCATTGCCTCACCTCGTACGCGACCGACCATACATCCATCATACCACGCGTATTGCGCACCCTTTCACGGACAAAGCGACAAACCGATTGAACGGTACAGGATCACAATGAGCCGGTCGCATCATTATCCGGGCGGTACATGGCGAAAGGCCGCTTGCGCCACAGGAGCCGGTCGCACCATGCCGGGAGGCCGGGTATCTTCGCACGACGACCGACGGCGGCGATCACCGAGACGCCACCGAGGGCGGCGCGCAGAAGGATACCGGCCAAATATCCGCGCAGGCTCGTATCCCCCGGTTTGCTCCGCCACGCCGCCATGTAGGCACGCCCCGGCAGCAGCGTCCACCCAATTGCCCGCAGGTAGGGCCGCACGCCCCGTAGCCGCAGGAGCGACCCCGCGAGCATCCACCACTGCAAGGGCGGCTCCTGTGTGAGGTCGGCATCGGCAAGCGTCGCGCGATGAGCAGCGAGCAGTGCGTATTCGGCGCGCGGCATCGCCGATCCCCGCCGTGATCCGCCAAAAAAAGAGGCGCGGATCGCGTCGAGTGAGATTGGTGCATCGAGCCAATCGTGCGCCGCTTCGAGGGCGGCGAAGACGGAGGCGTGCAGCCGCAACGAGCGCGCTTCCACCCCGACAAATGCCCAATCGAGATCGTCTGTCTGCGCGGCAGTGATCCGGCAGAGATCATGCAGCCAGAGCAGCCGGTAGCCCGCGTGGCGCGTGGCGAGATGGCTCGCAACATGGATCAGCAGGTCTTCCGGCGCGCTGCGCCAGAAGGGTGCGCCGTCGAACGTCTCCATCCGCGCGCGCCTCCACATGTCGTCCGCGTGCCGCAGGAGCCGCGCCACCAGCGCCGGGTCGCAGGCGAGCAGTGTGCCGAGCGCGGGATCAAGCGATTCGACGCGGTACTCGACGAGCAACGTTATTTCGGGCGTATGGCGGACGAATAGCCACTCGCGCAGGAGCGGATGCTCTACGCGCGGATCGAGTGTCGGCCGCCCGACCTCTTCCCGATAACCGAGGCCGCGCAGAATGGTCGCGAATCGCTCCACGTCGTCGGGCCGAATCATGAAATCGAGGTCACTGAGCGGTCGGAGCGCTATCGCCGGATAGTACAGCGGCGCGAGAACGGCCCCCTTGAGCGGCATGGCGTCAACCCCCGCGCCTGCGACGGCATGCAGGATACGCGCCAGTTCCGCCATCAGCGCGCGGTTGCGGAAATGGTTCTGCCAGTACGTCGCATGCAGGTCCGCTATCACCTTCGGCGGCGCGGACAGACCCGAAGATTGGAGATACGCATGCATTAAGGGAGTAATACCCTGCCGGTCCCCCGCGCGCAGCGTATAGGCCCAATCAAACGGCGCGGCAAGAGATGGCGCATCGGCAGCCGGTGCGAGTTGGGCGGCAGCGCGAAGAAACGCGTTCTCCTGTCGGTGACGCGCGTTTTCCATACTCATCCATCGGTCGCGATCGTTTGGAGAAGCAGCTTCACAAAAGCGGGTACGTCCATATCCGTCGGAATCGCCATCGCCCCCTCCCTCATCCAGCCCACGCGTATCATACACGGAAGGAAGGGAAGAAACCGGGAACGAACCGCAAAGACGCAGAGAACGACGAGAGGGAAAGAAAGGGAGTCTGCATCTTCCAAAACCCCTTTTTCCCTCTTTGCGTTCTCTGCGTCTTTGCGGTTCTCTCCGGTTTCGACCCGATCCCTACGCCGGGTCGTGCCGGGGCGCGGGTCGGACGGGCGATTCGGGTGGCCCATCGTCTGGGCGATCATCGGGCCGGGCATCTTTCGGCATCGGGCCATCGAATGGAGCGTCGCCGTCGCCGGGCGTCGTCTCCAGGCGATCATCCTCGTCGCCGCTATTCGGCGTGAAGGGAGCTTGTCGTTCGCTGAACGGGTCGCGCATCGGTCGTACTCCTATTCTGTCGAAGAGTGACATACGACCGCTGCGACGCAAACGGAGTGCCAACACCCCGCACCGCGACACGCCTCACGGCACAGCCGCATGCTGTCGCTCTCGGTGGCGGCGGGCCTTCGCGCGGTTGCCGCAGGTCTCCATGCTGCACCAGCGGCGACGGCCATTCTTGCTCGTGTCCAAAAAGAGCCAGCCGCAATCATGCCCCGCGCACTCGTGGACGCGGTGCAACTCCTCGGCGGCCAGCAGTTCGGCAGAGGACCACGCGACAGGCCGGAGCATCCCATCGAGCGCCGATGGATCGCGCTCCCACTGCCAGTGGAAGTGGCCGTCCGCCGGGACGAGGCGCGCATGCGCCATTGCCGCCGCAATTGCCGCATTGACGGTCGCGAGATCGTCCGCCGGAGGGTCCATAGATGCCGCCACAGCGGAAAAGACGCGGTAGATCGCTTCCCGCAGCGTAATGGCGCGGGCAAAGGCCGCATCGGTATCAGCCTGAGAGCGCTCTGCCGCTCGCAAAAATGCCATCGCTTCATCGCCGGAGATGATGCCCGCGGCCTCACTCCATGCCGCGAGATCGCGATAGGAATGCAAGTCTTCCTCGTGGGGCTGTGATGCCGGTCGGTCGCCGAGCGTGTTGGCAAAGTCGAGGCAAAGCCACCCGGCATCGAACTCAAAATTGTGCGTCGTTTCCATGAACAAATCCCTCCTACACATCTAGTATAACCCCTTATTGATGGTTGACAAGTTACCCCGCATCTGCTACACTGTAACCAGTGAAAGCGAATAGATAGTTATCGCTATGGAGCGGCAATTCCACTCAGGAAAGGAGCAGCATCACCGACCGATTGCATCGAACGCAGCGGGCGGATCGCCCGGAGAAGAAAGAAGGGTCTCAATGAGCAACCTATCCTATGACGCGATCCAACAGCACTACACGGAGGCGATGCGGTATAGCGGTCCCGAAGCGACCGGGCGGCTCTGGATCGCTGACCGGCTGGCCGATGCGACGCGCGATGCGCTCCTCACTGAGGCCGCAAGCGGGGCGCCACGCATGCGGCCCGTATTTCTCTCGCTCGGTGGCCTGCTCGTCCGCCTCGGCGAGCGACTGGAAGCGGTTGGTGCGGCGGAGCGCTGCGAGTACGCATAACGCGATAAACGGTAGCGGGGGGGGGGGGGGGGGGGGGGGGGGGGGGGGGGGGGGGGGGGGGGGGGGGGGGGAGGGGGGAGA
>JBPCPB010000106.1:0-2960 GCA_050999735.1 Thermomicrobiales bacterium
GTACCGCATCGCGGAAGCGCCGAGTGCTGGGTATTCATACGCTTGTGCGATAAAGAGCGAGACTTGCGTAGGGGCGATTCGTGAACGGCCCTCCCCGGATCATCCGGTCCTCTCCCTGAGCGCCACATCACCGCAATAGGGCGATTGTACCTCCGGCGCGATCGCCCCTACGCACCAAATGGCAGCATCCTCTGTCACGACATGACTACCGCGAAAGAGATTCAGTCCCCATTGCTGGTTACTCGTTACTCGCTACTCGTTGCTGCATACTCTGCGTGCGTATGCTATCCTCTGGCAAGGAAAATGCACATATGCCGACCGTCCCTCACATGCGGATCGCCTGTGCCGGGGCATCGCGAGAGAGAACGCGCAATGGTCTTTACTATCGGAGGGATGGATGACAGCGGACGTGCGCGACGCGTCACAGGTACGGGTGGAGATCGTCATTCCTGTCTACAATGAGGAACACGTCCTCCGCCAGAGCGTCGAAACGCTCCGCTCCTACCTCGTTCACTATTTCCCCTATCAGTGGCAGATCACCGTCGCAGACAATGCCTCCACGGACGGGACATGGCGACTGGCCGAGCAACTCGCGGCGGAGTGCGACCGCGTCCACGCACTGCACCTCGACCGGAAGGGGCGCGGGCGTGCCCTCCGGACGGCATGGCTCGCCAGCGACGCCGATGTCGTCTCGTACATGGATGTGGACCTCTCGACGAACCTCGAATCGTTCCTGCCGCTCGTCGCGCCGATCATCACCGGGCACAGCGATCTCGCTATCGGCTCGCGGCTCCTGCGTGGCGCGATGGTGACGCGGCAATGGAAACGGGAGATCATCTCGCGTTGCCTCAACCTGACGATCAAACTGATGTTTCGTAACCGCTTCTCCGACGCGCAATGCGGCTTCAAGGCGATCCGCCGCACCGTCGCGCGGGAATTGCTGCCAATGGTGGAGAATCAAGCCTGGTTCTTCGATTCGGAACTTCTGCTGCTGGCCGAGGAACGCGGCTACCGTATCTACGAGGTGCCCGTCGTCTGGGTGGAGGATCTCGATAGTCGGGTCAAAGTGGTAAAGACCGCGCTCGAAGACCTCAAGGGCCTTCTTCGCGTCCGCAAACAACGCTGGCAACGCCGCTTCCGCAATGGGAAACACCCGGAGTAGCGCAGAGAACGCAGAGGACACAGAGATCACAGAGAGAAGAGATGTGAGGAAGGCGTTGCATCAGACTCGATTGCGAACAGTCCGGCCTTTGAATCTTCTCATTTGTCCGTCCCCTCTGTGTCCTCGGCGTTCTCTACGTCCTCTGCGCTCCGTCGCCCCCTCGATGCCATGCTGACGCGGCGGGGGATTGGGCTGCTGGCGGTGGTGGCTGTGCCGCTCTTTTTTGCGATCTGGGTCGGGGCGCTCGTCTGGGTGGCGGCGGCGCTCTTTGTCGGCATCGTCGCGCTGATCGTGTGGGACAGCCGCAGCGTGCCGCCCGCCGCGGCGATTGCCGTCGCGCGGGAGCATGAGCCGCGCCTCTCGGTCGGCACGGAGAATCCGGTCACGCTCAAGGTCGGCATCGCGCATGGGCGGCCCGTACCGCTCGTCGTGCGGGTGCGGGAGGAGCCGCCGCCGCATTGCGCGATCACGCCCGGCCCCTTCTTCACGGCGATTCTGCCGCCCGCTGGCGAGCCGGACGAGATCGTTTACACCCTCCGACCCGGACAGCGCGGGCAGTATGCCTTTGGGCCGGTGACGCTCCGCATCCCCGGTGTTCGTCACCTCGTCGTGCGGCAGCGCGCCGTGACGCTGGACGACCCGATCCGTGTCTACCCGAACATCCGCGCCATCCGCACGTACGACTTCGCCGCGCGCCGCTTCCTCCGCACGACGAGCGGGCTGCGCCGCACCCGCCGCCCCGGCGAGGGTACTGAGTTCGAGCGGCTACGTGAGTACACGCCGGACGACGAGTACCGCCGGATTGATTGGAAGGCGACCGCCCGCCGGGGCAAGCCGATTGCCCGTACCTTCGAGGCGGAGCGGGCGTGGAATGTCATCCTGCTGCTCGACGCGGGGCGGTTGATGGGCGCGCCAGTCGGCGACCTGACGAAACTCGATGTCGCGGTCAATGCCGCGCTGCTCGTCGCGCATATCGGCGCGCGGCAGGGGGATCGTGTCGGTCTCATGGCCTTCGCGGATCGTGTCGAGGCATACGTCCCGCCCGCCTCCGGGCCGCGACAGGAGGGCGTGCTGCTCGAATCGCTTTACGCTGTCCGCGCCCAACCGACGGCGACCGACTATCGGGAAGCCTTCACTGCCCTCGCCGCTCACCGCCCGCAACGCTCGCTGGTGATCCTGCTCACGGACATCACCGATTCATACACGCCGCGCGCGCTCGTTCCAACGCTTGCATCCGCTGCCGCGCATCATCGCGTCGTCGTTGTCACGCTCCGCGATCCCGAACTGGACACACTCGCCCATCAACCGCCGTCCGACCCCGGCGCGATCTACGAACGTGTCGCGGCGGAACGGCTCGGACAAGAACGCGCCCTGCTCCTCGCCACCATCGCCGGTCGCGGCATCGAAACCCTCGATCTCCCCGCCGACCGCCTCAGCGCGGCCCTCATTGACACCTATCTCGATCTGAAATGGCACGCGCCGTTGTAGCAGACACGGGTTGCATGAAGAGATAGTGTTGACACTGGTATCATCCCTTGATATCGTGTTTGTGTGAACGCGAAGCAGCGAAAGACCCTCGAATTGATTTTCCGTACGCCCGCACCAGCGGAGATCAGTTGGAGCGACATTGAAAGCCTCTTACACGCTCTCGGCACAGACTTTCAGCAGGCATCCGGTTCGCGGCTTCGTGTCGAACTGAACGGCGTTCACACCGTTATGCATGTGCCGCATCCGCGTCCAGTTGCGCGGCGCGGTCGCATCGAGGCGGTGCGCGATTTCCTGACGAAAGCAGGAGTGA
>JBPCPB010000146.1:0-14453 GCA_050999735.1 Thermomicrobiales bacterium
GCGAAGACATCCACGCGCACGATCATGCTCGTGCGGCCGGTATAGACGACGCGCGCGACCGTCTCGATGATTTCGCCCTCGCGGATCGGCTGCTGGAAGGAGACCGCTTCCATCGCGGCAGTGACGACGGTCGTATGCGCGAAGCGTGCGGCGGCAATCGCCCCAGTCTGGTCCATCAGTTGCAGGACCCGGCCGCCGAACATCGTGCCGTGATGGTTGGTATCATTGGGGAAAACGAAATTGGTGGAACGCACCGCTTCCGCGCGCCGTGGCAGACCGTCCGTAGATTCCACGACGCCGTATGATCGCATCTGTGCCCCCTCATCGCGCGCGCCATACCGTCCGAGCGCTGTCCGCGTCGCGTATTGTACCGGAATATACCGGGCTGTCAAACGCGGGACGGAGCATCCATCCCTAGTCCCGCCTGCGTCGGGAGAAGGCTGGAAGTGGGCCAGCATTGCCGCACTTCTAGAGAAAGATGACCCGGCCAACCATCTGATCGGGAGTCTGCTCGTTATAGAGGCTCGTTAGCCGACGGATAATCTCTCCCACAGTGCGTTTCATCGGGCTGCAATACGCGATTCCCGCATGACGCACATCCTGACGTGCGAAGCGGAGAAAGTCTTCATCGTGCGTGACGATCACTCGAAATTCGCGCTGCGCATAATCCCAATGCGCCGTGTCGGTGCGGGTCCGCAGTTGCCCATCGTTCGTCATTGTCACGTTGATACCGAGACGGCCCAGAGCATCGGCGATAGTGGGATTAACGTTCTCATCAAGGTGAAACTGGATACGGTCAATCGCCATCCGGCAATTCGAGGATCAGTGAGGGATTCTCGCGCCGGAACGCTTCCGCGAATGCCTCACTTGCCTCGATACTCGCGTCAATCTCTGCCCGGTGGTCGTAGTAGTACGCCATACCCGCGTGGACTGCGGCGAGCGGCAGGTGAAATTTGTGGGCGATCTCTTCGAGTGGTTGCCCAAGGTCCAGATATTTGATGGCAAGATCGGCGATGGTAAATCGCGTGCCTGCGATGCATGGTCTGCCACTACGCACATCTGGCGTGGTCTCAATGTACTGGTCCAACAGCATACTCATTGTGTTATCCTCCTACACCATTTTACGCGCTGAGAGCGAACTTGGCGAGGACAGTTCCTCGCTTTGCCCCACCCCAGCCCCTCCCTGTATAGACCGGAGCGATACCGGGGGGGGGGCTGGGTGGTTGGTCAGCATCTGGTATACTCCCGGCGACGGACGACCCGCGCAGGCAGGAGGAAGCATGGCGATGTTTAGCGGCATCATTCCCCCAACGGTGACGCTCTTCAACGACGATATGAGCATTGACTGGGAGGGGACGCTCCGCCATCTGGACTGGCTGATTGCCGCCGGGGTACATGGCCTCTTCATCCTCGGCACGACGGGTGAGTTCACGCAACTCTCCGCCACCGAGCGCAAGGAGTACGCGCAGAAGACCGTCGAGCATGTCAAAGGCCGCGTGCCAGTTATCATCGGCACCGGCGGCGTGAACACGCGCGAGACGATTGATCTGACACGCCACGCCAAAGGGGTCGGCGCGGACGCCGCGGCGGTTGTGACGCCGTTCTACCAGACGCTCGGCGGCGAGCAACTGCTCGCGCATTTCGGCGCGGTCGCGAACGCGGTGGACTTGCCGATCCTCGTCTACAATATCCCCGTCTTCACCGGCACGGCAGTCAGCACGCCCGTTCTCGCGCAATTGGTGGAGGAGGACGACAACATCGTCGGCGTCAAAGACTCGGTAGATTCCGCCGCGCTGGTGCGGAGCCGCGTGCAGAGCGTGAAGCGCATCCGGCCCGATTTCTCCGTCCTCACGGGGTCGTCCGACCATCTGCTGAATACGCTGATGCTCGGTGGCGACGGCGCGGTGATCGGCGAGGCGAACTTCGCGCCGGGGCCGGGCGTCAGTTGCGTCGAGGCGTTCCGCAAGGGCGATTACGAGGGCGTGCGCCGCGGCTTCCTCGATCTGATGCGCGTCGCGAACGTCACCCAGGTGCCGGGAACCTTCCAGGCCGCGATCAAAGAAACGATGCGCGCCCTCGGCCAGACAGAGAAGGCGACCGTCCGCCTGCCGGGTACGCCGCTCTCGAATGAGGCCCGCGCGCAGGTGCGCCGCAACCTCGAAGCGGTCGGCATGCTCCAGGCCGCGACGCCGCACCCCCCGGAACCCGCCCCGGTGGACGATCTCGACACGCAGCCGACGGGCGCGACAATGGCCGAGAGCGGAGACACGGACGGATAGGCGGTCGTTGCGATTGAGATTGGTGGTATGGGTGCCCTTTGGGCAGATTTCCAGCCTGCCGTCCCGTGCTGAGAGGCAGGCTGGAAAGCCTGCTACCACCGGGAAAAGCGGCGTTCAAATGCGATAGGCACCCCATTGAGGAGGAACGGGCAACATTTCGATGCAGACATCGCTCGCCGTCACGTACGGAGCCGGAGATTGGGCGACCTGGCTCTTTCTCGCCTTCGCCTCCGGCCTGGTGGCGGCATTCATCGCCCGGCCGCAAGGGATGGGCTGCTTCGGTTTCGGCTGCTTCGGCAACCTGCTCATCGGCGGCATCGGCGCAATCGTCGGCAATTTCATCGTCGGTCGGTTCTACGATGGCACGATCAATGTCGCGGTCGCTTTCATCATCTCACTGATCGGCGCACTGCTCGTGCTGTATGTTGGTCAGGCAATAGACCACATGCTGCGCCGCAACGCCCCACCGGACGATGGCCCACCGCCCGCGCGCACTCTGCCCCAGATCGTGGATTCCACCGCCCGCGAAGTGATAGACGAGCAATGAGTAACGAGCAATGAGCAATGAGTGGAGGAAATTACGATGCTTGAGGTAACGCAAGAGCCACGACGCGGTACATCGCCCGATGCAACGGAGAATCATCCTCGCCGCATACCGCTCGTTGCTCGTTGCTCGTTGCTCATTGCTGCTTTTTGTGGTTTCGTGACTGTGTTCGGGGTCGCGCATCTACTGCTGATCCATATCACGAAGCCGAGCGGATACGTCTTCTTCGGGACGCTGGCAACGGTTCCACCGCTCATCGCGGCGCTTCTCTCTTGCGTCGCGTCTGATCGCCGCGCGATGCTGGCGCGCTTCGGCTTCGGCGCGTTGTTGTGTGCCTGCGCAATCCCCGCGATCTACCTGGCGCGGTTCGCCCCGGAGAGCGCGCGGCCGACCGTCCGCAATCTCCTCGGCCTCCCCTTCCTCATTGTTGCCCTCATTGGCCCCGGCCCATTCCGCCGGTTCCGTAATCAGAGCAGAGCAGCGTGAACATGGGAACCGCGCCCGCTCTCCTCCTCGCGATAGATTTGCGGCCGGGCGGTATTTTGGCGTGGATCGTTGTCGGCTTGCTGGCTGGGTGGCTCGCCGGGCTGATCACGCGGGCGAAGGGGTTCGGCTGCTTCGGCAACATCGTCATCGGGCTGCTCGGCTCGGCGATTGGCGGGTTGCTCTTCAGTCTGCTCGGCATCACGGATCGCGCGGGATTCTGGGGTTCCGTCGCGATCGCAACGCTCGGCGCGATCATTTTGCTCGCCCTTGCCCGCGCGGCGGGTCGGCCCCGGCGCTAACCGCCCTTGATATGCTGCGGATCCGGAACGCCTGCACAGTCCATATGGGCGGCGGACACTCCGCAATTGGTCGCGCCGTGGAACCCGCCGAACGAACGACGAGCCGTACCGGGTGACGTGGTAGGATAAAGATAGCCAAATGGCAGGAGCGCCATATCCGTCATTGTGCGCACTGGTATGAACCCTCGCCAGCCGTTATTTGAGGGCAACCATGCGTTCGTACATCAGGAGGAACGATGAGCAGCAACCCCAATGACTTCAATCAGCAGGTAATCGCGGAATTCCGGGCCAATGGCGGCAAGGTTGGTGGCCCGTTCGCCGGTAGCCCCATGCTTCTGCTGACCACCACCGGCGCCAAGAGCGGCCAACCCCGTACCACGCCGCTCGTCTACACCACCGATGGCGACCGCACCGTCATAATCGCCTCCAAGGCGGGCGCGCCCACTAACCCTGACTGGTATCACAATCTGGTTGCCAACCCGACCGCGACCGTCGAGATGGGCATCGAGAAGTTCCAGGCCCGGGCGACGGTCGCCGAAGGTGCGGAGCGCGAGCGGCTGTACAACCATCAGGCGGAGCAAATGCCGGGTTTCGCCGAGTACCAGAAGAAGACCACCCGGCAGATCCCGGTCGTCATCCTCGAACGGGCTGATTGAGGCTCCTCCACGGTGGTGATTGCTTGTTTCCCTGCGGGGGCGGTTCACGAACCGCCCCGCTGCTCTACCCTTCTCTGTAACAATGAAAAGGAAACGAATATAATAGCGGTACATGTCATTATGAACGATAACACTGAGCATTCTTGCAAACCCCTTGACAAGCGGCGCACCTATACGTACATTTGTTCTACTTGAATGTTCGCGGCTTTGTTCGACCGGAGTGTGCCCCATGATCGTTCCTCAGTTGCAATCGGTTTTCGTCTTTGTGCGCGATCTCGACCGCGCACTCTTCTTCTACTGCGGCACGCTCGGTCTGCCCCTCCGGCGGCAATGGGCGGGCGGCGCGGAGGTCGGCGATGGAGGCGCGGCGCTCATGCTTGCCGTTGCGGACGCCGATACCGCCTCCGAAGCGACGGGTCGGGCGACGGGCATCACCTTCGCGGTGGATCGCGGGACGTATGACAGCCTCGCCGCGCGTGGCGTCTTCGGCGCGCATCCGATAGACTATCCGTGGGGGGCGCTGGCGATCATGACGGACCCGGACGGCAACGAGTTCGCCCTCCTCGCGCCCGCCGCCATTGAGCGCGTGGAACACCCGGTGCCCCGACCGATCGCGGCGATCCACGCATCGTTTCGCCCACGGCTAAAGGGAAATGCATCGTGACAGACAGCGAGGTCGCGCCCGCGATCCAGGCATACATCGAGGAGCATCTGCTCCACTGGCCGGGCGTGGCGAAGCGCAAAATCTTCGGCCACGATGGTTACTACATCGAGGGGCGGCTCTTCGCCTTCGTCGGCGATCGTGGCATCGTCCTCAAGCCCCCGGCGGACGAGAAAGCCACTCTCCGCGCACTCGATGGCGCGGAGGGCTGGTCGCCCGATCCCGGTGCGGATCGGCGCAAGGCTAATTGGATCGAAGTGCCCTGCACCGACGAAGACGCCGTCGAAACCCTCCTTCCCTATCTCGCGCACGCGATGACTTTCATTCGCACCGCCCCGCAGACCGGCTGGCAGGCCGAACGCCGCCGCAAGCGCAACGAGAAAAAGGGCATGCCCATCGTAGAATCGTGAACACGTTGCCAGCAACGAGCAGCCTGTAGTAGCCTCTCGCTGTATGGAAAGCCCTGATCGCCAGTTGTCCGCCGCGCTCGCGCGCATTGCTCTGCCGCCTGATGTGGCGATCCGTCCATGGGTGGAGGCGGATTTCCCGGCGATCCAAGCGCTCTCGGACGCGGAAGGATGGCCAACGCCTCGCGCCCGGCCCGATGAGGCGCGTGAGGCGTGGCGACAATCGCGGCCCGCGCTCGTCGCCACGACCGACGCGGACGTGATTGCCTTCGTGCGGGCGCTGACCGACGGGCAGGTAACGCTCTTCATCGCGGAACTGCTCGTCGCCCCGGCATGGCAGGGCAAGGGGTTAGGCCGCTGCTTGTTGGACGCATGCCACACACTCTATCCGCATGTCCGTATCGAGTTGTTCGCGACCGAGTCCTCCGCGTCCTTCTACGAAGCGAGCGGCTTCCGGCCGTTTCGCGGCTATCGCAAGAGTTATCACTAAACGCCCATCTCCCGATCATACTCTTTCGCGATAGTGATGACGTGATGGATGCGTCGGGGCGATCGCGATCACGAGAAGTCTATCGCAAAAGAGTATAAGGCTAGCAACGTGAATCTGATGCACAGCGCGCCTTATCCGACAACGAGCCACCGATAAGGGGTATCTCGTCGCATGCCAGACCTATCTTCGGCAGATAAAGATGTGATGAGAGCGATGCTCCTTCACCAGCAACCGGGGCTTGTCTCCCTTGTCGATCGTTTGGGCCTTGAACCCCTGCCTATAGACCAACGAGAGGCGTTGACGCGGGCGTTGGGGATTGAGCGCAGAGACAACATCGAGATGTGGCGTGACAAGAATGCCGAGATCGAGAGGTTGATAGAATATATCTGGACGAGTAGGCCGCTCCGAGCGGAAGATGCGAGGTTGCTGCGCGAAGCCATCGCGTCGGCAGAGCCATCCCTATTACCGCTAGTGGATACCGTTGGTGTCGCGCCATTGACGCAAGAACAGCGCAACGCGCTGCGGCGTGCGGTGGCACACAATCTCGTCGCCACCGGCTTCGGGTCGCAGTGGGAGCCAAACGTCTGCGGGGTGCGATTAGAAGCGTTGATTGACTATTTGGTCCATGTCTGATGGATGCATGGTCTCTTTCGCTCATCATCCCGAACAATCAATTGACCGCGCCAAGCGGAAGCCTTCTTTACGGCCGTGGTTCACCGATCAGCGGCATACCCCCGAATCACCCGCAATCATCGCTCAACCCTCAGTCCTTCGCTGGCCGCCGACGACGACGAGATCGCCGTCGCGCCAGACGCATTCGGCGTCCGCGAAGCCCGCTTCATCGAGCAGGATGATGTGCTCACGCACGCCGAGGCCGTGGCTGAGGAAGTCGCCGTAAATCAGGCAGCCGCCCTCTTCCAGCGAGGTATAGACCATGCGGAGCAAGTTGCTCAGGCGCGTGCGGAAGACCGCGTCCGTGCTCTCTTCGCCAACGATGCCGCCGAAGGTCGTCGAGGAGACGGCGAGGGCGTACGGCGTGCCGGGAAGCGGCCGCGTGGGGGCGTCGGGATCAATGCGATGGCAGAGTGGGACGGCGGGTGTACCGCCTTTGCCCATCTTCTTTTGCGCCGTCTCGATATTCTCTTCATCCGTGTCGAGCAATGTCAGGCGCGATTCCGGGTAGGCGGCATGGAAGCGCGAGGCGAGCGTGCCGACACCGCAGCCAATATCTACGACCGAGGCGTCCGCCGCCAGCGGCGGTACGGCCCAGACAATGGCGGCGACCATCGCGGCGAAGTGCGGTTCGAGGTAGTTGATGTGAATGTCATACCAACGGGCATGCTCCCAGAAGGAGGGATCCGGCGTTCGCGCGAGACCGCGTCGCCACGAAATCGGTGCATCCATCGCCCTCACTCCTTCACCGTACCACGCACATCACTGCGGGCAGCGTAGCAAGAACACCCTCGCGCGGCAAGGGCGCGGGGCGGAAGAAGGGTCAAGCACAGAGGACACAGAGAACACGGAGATCACAGAGAGACCAAAATAGTTTCTCTTCTCTGCGTCCTCTGTGTTCTCTGTGTCCTCTGTGCTTAAACCCCCCTCTGCGGTTCAATCGGTTTCGTTCCCCGGAAGCGATTCGAGAAGGGCGACGGGGAAATGGGCGCAGAGGGCGGCGAGTGGGAGGCCGGGAACGCCGTCGTGGTTGGTGGCGGAGAGTTCTTCGCCGGTGAAGACGTTGCGGTAGCAGCGGTTGGCATACTCCGGCGGGAGAGCAAGCCAGGTATCGCCCCAGATGTCCGCACCGAGGGGCGGCTGCTCCTCGCCATCCGTGAGGCCAACGACGAGGCGGGGCGCGACGATGATTGCGGCGTCATCACTGGTGCTGCGGACGAAGGCGCAGGCATGGGTCGCTTTCATGCCCCATGCATCGAGCGGCACGTAATCGCCATTGGTAAAGAGGGCGTCGTGCGCGCGGCGGAAATCGAGGGTGCGCGAGACGACGAAGAGTTTGATCCGACCATCATCACGGGTCTCCATCAGATCATGCGCGAGCACGACGCCGCCGCAATTCGGGCAGTCCGCGCGCTCGCACAGATCGGCGAGGATGGCGCGTCGGCGGTGATAGTCCACCGGGCGGCGATTGTCCGGGTCCACGAGGCTGAAGTCCCACAGTTCGGTGCCCTGATAGATGTCCGGCACGCCAGGCGAGGTCAGTTTGAGGAATTCCTGCGCCAGGGCATTCCACTGGCCGAAGAAGGCAACTCGGCGCTGGAGGGGCGCAAAATCAGCGAGAAAGGCGTTCCGCTCGCCCTCCGCCAGCACGTTCTCCACGAACGACTGCAAGGCACGGTCGTACGCCTCGTTCGGGTTGATCCAACTCGTGTGCGTCTTCGCTTCTTTTTCGGCTTTGAGCATGTACGCCGCGATCCGCTCGCGGAACTCTCCGAACGAGGCGGGCGTTGGGAAGTCCAGCGGCCACGCGCCGAGCAGCGTTTGGTAGAGGAGGTATTCGGCGTTGCGGTCGGGGTACCGCTCGCCCGCGATCTCCGTCTTCGTGCGGGCATTGATCCGCCCCCAGCGGTTGAGGGCGGCGCGCCACTCATCGGGCATTTCGGAGAGAGTATCAATCCGCGCCCGCACATCCTCGCTCCGCTTTGTGTCGTGCGTTGAACTGGCGAGCATCGTGTGCGGCCAGCGGCGGGCGCGTTCGGCATTCCGCTGATGGAATTCTGCCACCGAGATGCCGAACTGCACCGGATGGCCACCCACTTCGTTGAGCGAGACGAGGCGATTGTAGACATAGAACGCGGTGTCCTCAATACCCTTCGCCATCACGGGGCCGGTGATCTGCTGAAACTTCATCACAAACTCGATCAGCCGGGGCTGATCCTCCGGGCGGAAACTCGCGATGTTCCGCAGCAGCAGCGTGTCGCGCAGGAAATCGAACAACTGGCTCGCCGTGCGCGGGTTGCGCCGTTTCGCCTCCGCCACCGCCGCCTCGACGTACTGCGCGTCATGCTGGGTCACGGTCTCGGTTCCATCCGGCGTAGAGGTGCGGTAGACCGGCAGGCAGGCAATCACCTCGCGGATGGCGAAGGTGAGGGCGTTCAGCGTGAAATCGCGGTACGAGCGGTTCCGCTCGGAGATGCGCTCCAACTGATAGGTGAGCGCGTTGATCTCGCTGGCCAGCGAGATGAGCATAATCATCTTCTTCGTCGCGTTCGTGAGGTTGGGAAACGGCGTCTGGTTTCCCGTGAAACGCGCGTAGATTTCGTCAATCGCCTTGCGGTGGCGCGCGTCCACGAACAAGCCGTTCACGTCGTTGAGAAAGTCGTATCCCGTCGTCCCGGCGACCAACCAGTTTTCCGGCAGCGTCTCGCCCTCGGTGAGAATCTTCTCCGCGACGACATAGAGCGGCAATGGCGGCGGTGCATCATCGCTCGCGATATATGCGTCGAACCAGGTCCGCACCGCCTCTTCCCGTTCGCCCGCCTCGTCCGCGTCATGTTCCGGCATGCGGGCGCGAACGCAGGCGAGAATGTATTGCTCCTGCAACTGGCGGAAGTAGTGCGGCGGATCCCAGAGACCGTCCGGGTGGTCAATACGCAGGCTGGTCGCCTTCCCCTCCGCGAGTAGGCGGAAAACGAGGTCGTGGGTTGCCGTGAAGACGTCCGGCAATTCGACGCGGATCGCCGCCAGTTGGTTGACATCGAAGAAGCGGCGGTAGTTGATCTCCTCCGCCGCGACGCGCCAGAAGGCAGGGCGGTAGGGCTGCGCGTCCAGCAGGTCATCGAGCATTTCGATCCCCGCCTCGTCCGCCGTGTTGAAGGCGTCGAGCGCGTCAGTGATGCTGGCACGGATTTCCGGACTGGCATTGGCGAGCGCGGCGATGCGCCGTTTGATCACCTCTTTTTCGCGATGCCGCTCCGCCATTTTCTCCAGGTCGGTCTCGTCTGTCGCGGGAAGGTAGCCGAGCGCGGTGAGAATGCTTTCCAGTTCGAGCACATGCTCATCGTCCGCACCCAACTGCGCGATCAGTGCGTCGAGCCGGTAGCCGAGGATGCGGTCGTAGGTGTGCGGCGCAATCGGCAGCACGGTATCCCAGTAGTGGAGAAAGAACGCGCCGTTCTCGTATGAGAGGCGTAATTGGCCGCTTTCGAGGACGCCGCCGTACTGGTCGCCGAGGATCGGCAGCAGCACCTTGTTCGCCAACTCGCGCTTGACCGGGTGCCAGTCAATGTCGAAGGTCGTCGCGTAGAGCGAACTGGGGCCGTTCTCCAATACGTCCATCCACCAGCCGTTGCTGGGATCGGCGATGCCCATGTGATTCGGCACCATATCGAAGACGAGGCCGATTCCGCGCTCGCGCAACGCGTCGGTGAGCGCGTCGAACTCCTCCCGTGTACCGATCTCCGGGTTCAGTTGGCTGTGGTCGCAGATGTCGTAGCCATGGTCGCTGCCCGCGCATGCTTTGAGGAGTGGCGAGGCATAGAGATCGCTGATGCCGAGGTCGGCGAGGTAGGTGACGAGCGGTTGCGCGTCCGCGAAGGTGAAATTGCGGTTGAACTGGAGGCGGTACGTCGCGCGCGGGATGCGCGCCCGTTCGAGTGCTTCCCGCGCGACGGTGGCGACGGACGGCAAGGCGCGAATCTCTTCCAGCGTTATCTCTCCGACTTCCATACCAAGCCTCTCTCCAAGCGCGATGAAATGCGTCACCCATGCCTGCGCGTGCTCGTCGCCGCGTCGCGCCTGCCGGTGGAACTCACGGTAGCGGGTCTGCAAGAGGTCGTAATAGACGTTCTGCGCATGCCAGAAGACGATCTCGAACGGCAACAAGTGCGCGATTTCGATGACTTCCCTCAGCGCGATGAGTGGCGCGATCGCCGCCGGGTCCGCCCGGAGTTCCTCGGAGAGTCGTTCCACCCGCCGCCGCAGCATGTACGAAAGTCCGGTGGTATCGAGGGTGCTGTGCCACGTCTCCACGTCCGCGAGGAGCGCCTGAATGCGGTCGCGGTCCAGCGTCTCGGCGGCGAGTGCGCGCCGGAGATCACTATTGAGCAGAAAGGTGGCGGCGGTCTGGAAGGCTTGCGGGAGCGGCACATGC
Organism: Thermomicrobiales bacterium; assembly: GCA_050999735.1. Lineage (GTDB taxonomy): Bacteria > Chloroflexota > Chloroflexia > Thermomicrobiales > JALYUS01 > JALYUS01. The sequence goes on from JBPCPB010000146.1 coordinate 10,927, forward strand.
AGATCGCGCACGAAACACATCAGCGGCGACTCGCGGTCGTAGATCTGGCGGTAACTCGCCTCATCCTCCGCGAGCGTCGCATCGAGCACGCTATCGAGGACTTTGCGCTGCTCGTCGCGGAACAAGGTCTTGAGCGAGTACATAGATTCGCCGAAATAGCGATCCATCGCGCGGATCGCTTCGGGGAAGTCCACGCGCGCGAAGGCTTCGATAATATGCCCGACGAAGGCGCGGTATGCTTCCTCGTCTATCGCCGCGCCAACGCCGCTGCTGATCGTGTGGTCGCCGAGTGAGAGCGCGCCAAAAGTCTCCACGGCGGATTCCCCGGTAATACGCGACGTGAACCGCGCCCGCCCGACGACGAGTGCCGCCCGACCCGCTTCGAGCCGTTGATACTCCTCGCGATCGGCGGTGTAGCAGTAGACCGACGCATGGTTGGGATACTCGTCGAAGAGAGAACTGATCGCGTAGTGCGCGGCGAGTTTTTCCGTATCCACGACGGCAGGCTTGACGAACTTCTCGTAGATCAGCCGCCCGTCGCGGTGCTCGCGGATATTGCTCTTCGCCTTTTGGAGGAGATCGAGGAAGTGCGGCTCGAACGATTCGCCGGCGATTGTCTCCGCCAGTTGGATCACGCGGCCCGCGTACTGGATTACCTGCACCGTCTCGATGCCGGAGAGTTCGTCGAAGAACCAGCCGCAGCTCGTGTACATCAGCATAGCGTGCCGCTGCATTTCCAGCAGTCCCCAGAGCCGCACGCGCTCGGCCTCGGTCAATTCATGCGTCGTCTGTTCCGCGAGGAAGCGCGCGACGTTTGCATCCGTCCGGTCGAGGATGACCGAAATATAGGCATCGCGCGCCGCCCACGGATCGTGGACAAGGTCGCGCATCCTCGTCTCGTAGACGGGCGCGACGGCATCCCGCAGCCAGTCGAGCGCCGCGCGGAGCGGCCCGCGCCATTCCTGGTTCCAGTCCGGACGGCCGCCGGTGTTGCAGCCGCAGTTGCTTCGCCACCGTTCGACGCCATGGCCACAACTCCACGCGGTGTTCTCGATAATCCGCACCTCGTGCGTCGGCGGAAACATGTCCAGATACTCACCGTAGATCGTCAGGTGGGCGAGATCATGCGACTCGATATGATGGAGGGCATAGGCGAGCGCCATGTCGCCGTGCGCGTGATGATGGCCATACGTTTCGCCATCCGTCGCGATATGGACGAGTTGCGGCCATGTCCGTTCGGCGGAGAATGCGCCGAGTAGACGATTCGCCAGATGCTCGCCCCGATCCAGCAATCCCTCGAAGGCGACGCCGCGTGAGATTGGGCCATCGTAGAAGAAGAGCGCAATGCTCCGACCAGAGGGCAGCCGCTGGATGTAGGCGCGCGTCGGATCAATTCGCGCCCCGGAAACGTCGTCCCACTCGTTCGTGCCGCGCTCGCGCACCAACCCGGCCTGCGACGGCGCGAGGACGGTGAAGGTGATCCCCTGCTCCGCCATGAGGTCGAGTGTTTCGAGGTCCACGGCGGTCTCGGCGAGCCACATCCCTTCCGGGAAACGGCCAAAGCGGTGCGTGAAGTCCTCGATGCCCCAGCGAATCTGCGTCCATCTATCCCGCCGGGTGGCGAGCGGCAAAATCATGTGGTTGTACGCTTGCGCCATCGCCGCGCCGTGGCTGGAGAAGCGCGTCTGGCTGTCGCAGTCGGCGTCGAGGATCGCTGCGTAGATGTCGGGCGCTTGCGTCTCCAGCCAGGCGAGCAAGGTCGGACCGAAGTTGAAACTGATGCGCGCGTAGTTCTGGACGATTCGCGCGATCCGCCCATCGCCATCGAGGATGCGCGAGGCGGCGTTCGGCGCGTAGCATTCCGCCGTAATCCGCTCATTCCAATCGTGGTATGGATAGGCGGAGTCCTGCAACTCGATTGCTTCGAGCCACGGGTTCTCGCGCGGTGGCTGGTAAAAGTGGCCATGGATGCAGACGTATCTATCGGTCATTGATGTTCCTTATATCCTCACCCCCGGCCCCTCTCCATCGCTTCCAGATCGGGGCGCAAAGAGGCCCGTCCGGCGATGGAGAGGGGAGGGGAACGGTTTTTATGTTGGCGCTTCCGTTCCAAATAGGACAACGCTCCAGGGCGGCAGCGTTACGGTCGCGCCGCCCGGTGACAGTATACCGGGTATGGCGCTGCCCGGCCCGCGCCAGCGTTCGTCGGCGGAATCGAGGAGTTTCCGCCACGTCGTGTGCGATGGCGCGACCATCACGGGTTGCTCGCCATCGCTGAAGTTGAAGAGAGCGAGCGTCTGATCGCCCCCGGCCCAGCGGCGGACGGCGAGCGTCTTCGCCGCTTCGTCGCGGGAAACGTTGAGCGATGTGAGATCGAGCGTGGCAAGAGCAGGGCGCGTACGGCGCAGGCGGAGTAACTCCTGATAGAACCGCCAGAGCGTACCGTGCGGGCCGTCTTCGTGCTCGCGGTGCGTCAGTTTGGAGCGCTGGAAGGTTGCGACATCGTGCGGATCAGGCACGTGTTCTTCCCAATGGAACGAGGCGAACTCCGCCTGCCGCCCCTCCCGTACCGCCGCGATCAGCGCTTCATCGCCGTGGCTCGTGAAATACTGGAAGGGTTGCGGCTCGCCGTACTCCTCACCCATAAAAAGAAGCGGCACGAAGGGCGAGAGGAGCACCGCCGCCGCTTCCAGTTTCGCCGCGTCATACGGGATGATGTGACTGAGGCGGTCACCCGTCGCGCGGTTGCCGACTTGATCGTGATTCTGGGAGCAGACGACGAAGCGCCATCCCTCCGCCGGGAGGGCGCGGTTGCCATGCCGCCGCTGCCGGTGCGTCGAGTACTTCCCGGCGTAGACGAAGGACTCGCGGAAGGCTTGGGCGAGATCGTCAACGCCCGTAAAGTCCGCGTAGTAGCCGCGCCGCTCGCCGGTGAGAAGAACATGGAGCGCGTGGTGGAAGTCGTCGCTCCACTGCGCGTCCATGCCGTAGCCGCACTCCGTCGGCGGTCGGATCACCTTCGCGTCGTTCAGGTCGCTCTCCGCGATCAGCGCAAATGGGCGGCCGATCGCCTGCGCGCGGGCGTGGGTGACATCGGCGAGTTCGCGCAGGAAGGGATAGGCGGAGTTGTCCTTGATGGCGTCAATCGCATCAAGCCGCAGGCCATCAAAGTGGAAGTCGTCGAGCCATTGCAGCGCGTTGCCGAGAAAAAAGCGGCGCACCTCATTGCTCTGTGGGCCGTCGAAGTTCACCGCCGCACCCCACGGCGTCGTATATCGCTCGGTGAAATAGGGCGCGTAATCCCAGAGATAGTTCCCCTCCGGCCCGAAATGGTTGTAGACGACATCGAGGATCGCCGCCAAGCCACGCGCGTGGCAGGCGTCCACGAGGCGCATCAGCCCCTCCGGCCCGCCATAGGGGTTCTGCACGGCGTAGAGTTGCACGCCGTCGTACCCCCAGCCACGGTCGCCGGGATACTGCGCGACGGGCATGATCTCGATCGCGGTGACGCCGAGTTCCCTCAGTTT
>JBPCPB010000206.1:0-5631 GCA_050999735.1 Thermomicrobiales bacterium
TCATCACACCGGAGATGCGCGCGCGCATCATGCGGATGGAGCCGGGCACGATCAGCCCCGGCCATACGCACGATCTGGGGCACGAGGTGTTCCTCGTTTTGGACGGCTACGCCGAGTTCACGATTGAGGGCGAAACAGCCATCCTTGGCCCCGGTCAACTCTGCTTCGCCCGCGCCGACGAATGGCATGAGGTCCGCTGCGTCGGCGACAAGCCGATGACGATGTACCTCTCCGTCACGCCGCATCTCGAACCGACGCATACACAGTGGAATCATGAGGGCGGCAACAAACTGCCCTTCCGTTACGGCGCGTCCACCCGCCCGGAACGGCTGGCGCGTACTGAACCGCCGGAGCCGACCGAAACGCTCCTCGCTCGCCATCTCGCCGCCTCTCATGCCCTCGCGGACGCCGCCACGGCGAACGACGCCGCCCAGGAAGCCGCCGCCACCGACCTGCGCACCGCGACGGAAGCGAACGACAAACCCGCCGCCAAAGCCGCCATTGACGCGATGTGGGCCTCGATCTACACGACGTACAAGCAGTTGCAGGAAATGGAGTTGGCGTGGAACGAACTCTCCCCGGCGGTCGCGGGGGAGGAGTAGATAGGCGATGGATGCACCTGAACGGCGATTACACCGATTGGGACGGATGTCGCGCGCCTTCAGCCGGCTGCCGATCTGGCTGTATCGCGCGCATCTGGGATGGCTGCGCGGCGAGCGGTTCCTCCTGCTCATGCATACCGGCCGCACGAGCGGCATGGAGCGCCGAACGGTCCTCGAAGTCATCCGGCACGATGCGGACACGGGAGCATACGTTGTCTGCTCCGGGTGGGGTGAAAGCGCGGACTGGTTCAGGAACGTCCTGAAGACGCCGGATGTCGCAATCGCGGTTGGGCACAGGCGGTTCGCGGCGACGGCAACGCGCCTTCCCGAGGCAGAGGGCGAGCAAATCTTTCTCACATACGCGCGGCGGCATCCCCGCGCCTTCCGCAATCTGACGCGCGTATTGCTCAACCAGCGCGCGGAAAGCATGGAAGCGCTCTGTCAGCAGATGGCGCGTACGGCACCGGTCGTCGCGTTCCGCCCGAAGCCATGAGCGTGTCGGAAAGCCTATCCCAAACGCTTGTTCAGACGCGGGTCAAGGAAGTCGCGCAGGGTGTCACCAAGGAGATTCGCGGCGAGGACAGTGACGGCGATGGCCAGACCGGGGAAGAGCGCCAGCCACCACGGCGGCTTGAACGACTGCGCCAGCACCCCGCCGAGCATGTTGCCGAGGCTCGCGTTCGGAGGGGGCACGCCGACACCGAGGAAACTTAACGATGCCTCCGCGAAGATTGCCGCGCCGAGGTTAAGCGTCGCGATCACGAGCAGCGGCGCGATACATTGGGGCGCGACCTGCCGCAGCATGATGCGCGCCGGTGAGGCGCCAATGCATCGCGCCGCCTCGACAAATGCCGTCTCCTTCGTCGAGAGGACGACCGAGCGCGTGATCCGTGTCGCAAGCGGGATCTGCGTGATACCGATCGCGATGATCACCGTGCGAAGACCCGGACGAAGGCTGACGGAAAGCAGCAGTGCGAGAATCAGCGTCGGGAACGAAGTAAGCACCTCGATCAGCCGCTGGCTGAGGATGTCGTACTTCCCGCCGATGTAGCCGCTTGACACGCCCCAGAGCGTGCCAACGAGGGCGCTGAGCGCGACCGAGCAGAGGCTGACAACGAGACTGATTCGCAATCCATAGAGGATGCGGCTCAGAACGTCCCGACCGAGGCTGTCCGTGCCGACCCAGTGCTGCGCGGAGGGCGGATGCCGCGCCACGGCATAATCATTCATCAATTGACTGTACGGCGCAATCTGGGACGCAAAGATCGCTACCAATACGAGCACGACAAGGAAGACCGCTGACGCCGTCCCGAGCGGCGAGGTCCGCATGAAGCGCCGGAGCGCGCCGAAAAATGCCCGCCTGCCGGTCGGCGGCGCCGTCGCAAGTCGCTCGCTCATCACGGAAATCGAACGTGCCTGGGCCAATCTACCTCACCCCCCGACCCCCTCTCCATTGCGATGGAGAGGGGGAGAAAATGCGCGAAACTCTCGTTACTCGTTACTCGCTACTCATAGCGGATGCGCGGATCAATCAAGCCGTAGCTGAGATCAACGAGCAGGTTGATGAGCGTAAAGATGACGGCGTAGAGGAGCACGAGGTTCTGGATCACCATCCAGTCCCGCTTCGCGAGCGCCTGCACGAGGTAGTTACCGAGTCCCGGCACGCCGAAGGCGGTCTCGGTCGCCACGGCGCCACCGAGCAGTGCGCCCATTGCCGCGCCTGAGGTCGTGATGACGGGCAAGAGCGCATTGCGGAAAACGTGGCGGGAGATCACCAGCGCCTCGCGCATGCCCTTCGCGCGGGCGGTGCGGACGTAGTCTTCGCCGAGGGATTCGAGCACCGAGGAGCGCGTCATGCGGGCGAGGGCGGCGGCAAGTCCGACGCCGAGCGCGAGGGCAGGCCCGATCACCATTTCGAGGTTCTTCACCGGATCGTCCCAGAGCTGGACAATCGTCAGTGGTGGCCGCCATGTAAAGACGAGGACGAGGAAAAGCACCATCAGGAGGCCGATCCAGAAACTCGGGATGGCGAGGAACATCGTCATGAAGAGCCGGACGACGTTGTCGAGCCACGAGTTGCGGCGGGTCGCGCTCAAGATACCGAGCGGCACGCCGACGACCCACGAGAACAACACCGCGAGCAGCGCGTACTCCAGCGTGATCGTGCCCCGCCGCACGATCACCGCCCGGATTGGTTCCTTGTTCCAGAACGAGTGACCGAAATCGCCGTGCAGCACATCAGTAATCCAACTGACATATTGCCGCGGCAGGGATTTATCCAGCCCGAGGCTGGCGCGGGCGGCAGCGAGATCCTCCTTGCTCAAGACATACTGGCCACCCCCACCCTCATTCGCGATCACCGCGATCGGGTCACCAGGCAGAATACGCATGGCGACGAAAATGAGGACGGTGATGCCGAAGACGGTCGGAATCGCCGTCAGCAACCGGCGCAGCAGATAACGTTGCACGCTTTCACAAGTCCCTTCTCGGTATTCCCCTCACTCCCGGTCCCCTATTTATCCAGCCACGCCGTATCCACGCGCCCCCATTCCGAGATCACGCGCTTGTCGAGGGCGAGGCCCTTGACGTAGGAATGCCACATCAGGAGATGGTCCGTGTAGCCAATGAAGAGCCACGGTGGGTCTTGATCGAGGAGGTCCTGTATTTGGTTGAGGAGATCCCGCCGCTTCGCCGGATCAATTTCTACATCGGCTTTCGCGAGGAGGTCATCGAACTTTGGGTTGCTGTAACTACCGAAGTTCTGCGAGCCACCCGTCTTGAAGTACGTGTTGCCGATCGGCGAGAAATCTGAGATCGGGCCACCGGGCGTGTCGAGCACGAGCGTAAACCGCCCGGCCTTCTCATCTTCCACGAGCAACGAACGCTCCGCGACACGAATCTTGACATCAATGTTCAGCGCGCGCTTCAACTGGTCCTGGATACCGGGAGCCATGATCTCCGCGTGCGGCGGCACGGAGGCGGAGAGCAGTTCCACTCCCTGGATACCGTTCGGGAATCCCGCGTCCGCCAGCAGTTTCTTCGCGTCCGCGATGTCCTGTGTCTTGTCCGCGCGGTAGCCGGGAAGCGTCGCAATCGTCTCGCGCGGCGTCGCGAACTCACCGCCATGCGGCACCCAGCGGGAGAGGTCAATCTGCTCCTGCGTCTTGAAGGCCTCGATCAGCCCTTGCTTGTTGAGGGCCAGATTGATCGCCCGGCGCACGCGCGGATCATCGAACGGCTTCTGCTTCGTATTGATGATTACCTGATAGGCGCCGAAGTTTCCCAGGCGATTCGTCTTGATCGTATCTGTCTTCTTCGCTCCCTCATCCCATGTCTCCTTCGAGACGTTCCATGAGTGGTCCGCCTGCCCGGTGAGCACCGCCGTACCGCGATCCGACCACGCAGGGACGTGGATCAGTTCAAGCGCGTCGAGGTACGGCAGGTTCTTGTTCCAGTAGTTCGGGTTCTTGACGAGCGTCCACTGCTCCGCTTCTTTGTACTCCTTGAACATGAATGGCCCGGTTCCGGGTGCGACCTGCACTTTGCGGAGGTCGTTATTATTCGCATCCAGAGTCTTTTTGGCATAGATCGCCTGCGTCGTATCGGTCATAACGAGCAAGAGGATCGGGGATGGCTGCTTCAAGGTGAACTTCACAGTCAGCGGGTCAACCGCCTCGACCTTCGTAACGGCAGAGAAGCGGTCTTTCAGAAGACTGACGACACCCGACGGCGGGAAAATCATCCGGTTATAGGTTGCCACCACGTCATCCGCGGAGAGCGGTGAGCCGTCATGAAACTGCACGCCGCTGCGGACCTTGAATGTATAGGTGAGACCATCCGCCGATACATCCCATTTCTGCGCGACATCGGGGACGATTGTCTTCAGGCCATCAACGATATTGAGGCGGACGAGATTGTTGTACAGATGGCAGAGGACGCTATTGGTGGCCCCTTGCTGCATGTCGTAGTTCGAGGTCGTCACACCGAAGGCGAGCCGGAGCGTGCCGCCCCGCTTGGGATTGGGATCGGGCGACGTGAGGATACCGAGATCGGTCGCCGCGCTCGTGCTCGGCGCTGCCGACGATCCGGCCGCAGCGGTCGGCGCCGGGGCGGACGTCGGCGCGGGAGCAGGCGTCGGGATTGGCGCGGCCGCGGTCGGGGCGACAGCCGGGGCAGAGGTCGCCCCCGTCGCCGGGGTGGTGGTCGGCGCCACTGACCCGCCGCACGCGGCGAGGAACGCCGCCACCGTGCTGCTGGCGAACCCTGCGGCGGTCAGCCGCTTCACGAACTGTCGTCGGCTTAACCGACCAGACTGGAAGGCATCGAACACCGCGACAATGCGCTCGTCCAGAGACATCGTGTTTCCTCCCCCAGCTATCCGAGCCTTTCTCCCCACAGAGACACGGAGAACACAGAGAAATGCGGCGGGCAAATCAAAGAGAAGGGGCGATCAGGTAGAGTAATTCCGTCCGTGCCGCTTCCTCTCCCCTTTTCCCGCTCTGTATTCGCTGTGTCTGTGCGGGTACAATAAGATGCGCCTCTTGGTCTGTCAAGGTCTGTTGTCGTACTCCGAGCGATGGTCTGTATAATGCCCGACACAAGCGAGGGCGAAGATTATTCAGTCCTCCATCCGCATCGCTCGGTTCGTTCTATGGGGGTAGGCAAACGACATGAAAATCACCGACATCCGGACGGCAGAGGTGAAGGGGCATGGCTACTCGACATATGTGCGCATCTACACCGACGAGGGCGTGATCGGCAACGGTGAGTGCATCCATGGCGGCGAGGGCTGCCCGGCAATGATCCATGCGCTCAAGCAGTACATCATCGGCGAAAACCCGGTCAATGTAGATATGTTGTTCGAGAAGATGCGCCGCTCCCGCCTCTTCGATGGCGCGATGTCCGGCGCGACCGTCACCGCGATGACGGGCATTGAGATCGCCCTCTGGGATCTCGCCGGAAAGATTCTCGGCGTGCCGGTCTATCAACTGCTCGGCGGCAAGTTCCGCGACACCGTTCGCCTCTACTG
>JBPCPB010000227.1:0-4115 GCA_050999735.1 Thermomicrobiales bacterium
TTACCTTCGGGTTATACTTCATCGTACACGAGCCGAGCGGGTAGAAGTTGACATCAATCGCCATGTTCAGTTGCGAGAGGTGAACGAAGTGGCGGACGACCTCCAATTCGGAGAGTTCCGGCCAGGCGAGCGTGTCATGCGGGTCGTTCGCACGCAGATACTCGGCCGGCAAGGGCGCTTCAGGGACATCGAGCGCGGGGAAATAAACCGCGCGGCGACCCGGTGAGCCGAGGGTGAAGAGAACCGGCTCCAAAGGCGGTAGCGCATCTCCCGCGCTCGTCGTTTCCGGCCGCGGTATCGTAGTTGCCATACGGGCTTTGTTCCTCTCCACTCGTCGCGATGGCGGCGCAACCGCCGTCTCGTCCCCGTTTCCTGCCCGGCATCGTACCGCAATCGGCCCGCTTGTGCTACGCTCGTGGCATGAGAATCCTAACCCCCGGCCCCTTCCCTACAAGGAGGGGGAGCGCAATGCTGGTTCTATACCTATTCGATAAGGAACGACCTTTGCGAGGGGGGCGCACAGCCGTGCGTCCCCCTCGCTCCCCCTTCCTTTTAGGGAGTGGGGTTGGGGGGTTAGGTTTTCTCCTGCTCCTGACAATCCTCCTTTCTGCCTGCTCGACGGGCGCGACACCGACAACCGGCGCGACGGCATCGCCGCTGCCAGTCTATCCGTGGCCGGACATTGCGCTTCTGGAACCGTCGTGGGTCGCGGACCATAGTAGTGCGCCGGACATCCGCATCATTGATGTCTCAGACCATCCGCAGTATCTCCTCGGTCATGTGCCGGGCGCCGTGCATGCGTATTGGCAGGATTTGGTCGAACTCCACGCCGACACGTATGGGCGGCTGGCGGGGAAGCCGGAGCGTGAAAAGACCTTCGGGAGCCTCGGCATCGAGCAGAAGACCCTGGTCATCGTCTATGACCGCACCGATAATCGGGCGGCGGCGCGCTTCGCCTGGGCGCTTTGGTATGCGGGCCATCCCAATGTCCGCATCCTCAATGGCGGGCTGGCGGGCTGGACGGCGGCGGGATACGCGATCGAGCAGCGGACGCACACCGCGCCACACGTCTTCTATCGCGACTTGCCGGACGAATCGCTCCTCATTAACCGCTGCGACATGTCGAAAGCGATCACCGATCCGCGCGCGGTCATCCTTGATGTCCGCACCGACGCCGAGATGGCGCAGACCTGGGAGAATACGATGCAAATCGGCAGCATCCCGAATGCCCGCCGTCTGCCGTGGACGTCGTTCATTCGTAGCCCAAACCTCCCGGCCTTCCGCTCGCCGGACGAATTACGAGCGATGCTCGCGAACGTCGGCGCGACGCCGGATCGGAACATCGCGATCTTTGGCACCTTCAGCAATGATGCCGCGCTGCCCTTCCTCGCTCTCAAAGCGCTCGGCTACGTGAACGTCAAACTCTACGATGGCGGCTGGGCCGAATGGGGCGCCAGTCCCACCCTCGCCCATCTCGGCCCACCGTGCCCGTGATTGACATGGGGGAGTAGACAGTGGACAGTAGACAGTAGTCAGTGGGGACATCTCCATTCTGCCTACTGACTACTCTCTACTGTCTACTCTCCGAAGGAGGAACGTTATGGCAGACGAGCAGCGAGCGGATTATCACGACCGGGTGCGGCGGGCGCAGGCGGAGATGGCACGGCAGGGCGTGGATGCACTGGCGATTGGCGTTGGATCGGACTTGCTCTACCTCGCGGGCTATCCATCGCACACTAGCGAGCGGCTGACGCTGATGATCGTCCCGAAGGAGGGCGAGCCAAAGATCGTCGTGCCGCGGTTGGAAGCGCCGCGTCTCGCCCCGGCGGGGGTACCGTTTGAACCCGTCGCATGGGAGGAGACCGCCGAGCCGACGAGCATCGCGGCGGATATTATCTGGGAAACCGGCGCCCGCTCCGTCGCGTCCGGTGACGAGTTGTGGGCGAGTTTTCTCATCAAGATGCAACAGCATCTGCCGGAAGTGCAATGGACGATCGCGGGCGGCATCATGCGCGAATTGCGGATGTGCAAGGATGCGGCGGAAGTTGCGCTGATCCGCGAGGCGTCACACCGCACCGACGAGGCATGGATAGACTTCACGAAAACGACAATCACCGGGCTGACCGAGCGGCAGGCGGGCGAGCGGTTAATGGGTCTGATGCGCGATCATGGCATGGAATCGGTCGCTTTCTGCATCTGCGCCTCCGGCCCGAATAGCGCCAGCCCGCACTACAGCACCGCCGACCGCGTGATCGGCGCGGGTGACACCGTCGTCTTCGACTTCGGCGGGCGATACAAGCATTACGTCTCGGACATCACGCGCACCATCCATATTGGCGAGCCATCCGACGAATACCGAAACGTCTACGCCGTCGTCCTGCGCGCAAATGAAGCGGCCTTCGCGGCGGTGCGACCCGGTGTCGCCTGCCAGGAGATTGACCGGGCGGCGCGCAAAGTGATCACTGACGCGGGCTACGGTGACTATTTCATCCATCGCGTTGGTCACGGCCTCGGGCTCGATGTGCATGAAGAGCCATACATGGTCGAGGGGAACACGCTGCCGCTCCGCGTCGGCATGGTCTTCTCCGATGAGCCGGGCATCTATATCCCCGGCCAGTTCGGCGTCCGCATTGAGGATAGTGTCGTCTGCACCGAAACAGGCGGCGAGAAACTGAACGACGCCCCGCGCGACCTGCTCGTCATGCAGTAGCCAGCAAGTGTCGAACGTCGAATACGAAGACGAACTGCGCACGCTGGGGGCACAACCGTTCGGAACGGTGATCTACGTCGAAGAGACGCGGGAAACCTTGATCGCGGCCGGGAACGTCGCGCCACATATCGCGGTCCGCTTGCAATGGACACAACAGAATATCTGGCTGCCGGAACATGCACGAGACTATATTCTCGGTCAGCACGCAATCTTTCCAAGCGTGCTTGCTGCTGTACAGGTCGTCTTGTCCACACCGAACGGTATCTATGTCGGCCAAAAGCACCCGAACTGCGTCCTCTTTCTCACAGACGCAAGCATACTGCGGCAACGGGGGCTATTGTCCAGCGGCAGCGTGCCATACGTGGATGCTATAATCGAGCGTCGTGTGGTCACAGGTGGGTTTTATCTTCGTTGCTTTCACCTCTCACCCGCGACGCGGAACAAAGGAGGGCTACGGTTATGGCCGTGATTGCCGATTTTTATCTCGACCACACCATCGTGGGGATAACGCTTCTCCCCGAAAATCGTGGATCTTCCATCAGCGACGACATTGACGTGCCCGGCTACACCGCCAATGCCATCACCTGGTGGTACTGGGACGATGAGAAGTTGACGCGCGGCGAACGCGAATTTCTCGGCATCGAGATCATTGATATTACGCTCGTGACCGAGGCCGATTTCGCAGCGTTAGCCCGCCTTGATTTGCCGACGATTGACAGTCCCGAATACGGACTCTTCGATGTCACGATTGCCGATGCGCTCCGCTGGGCACAGCGTCGTGCGCTCGAAATGCCCGCGCGTGTTTCTCATGCCAAGGCGTCATGATCGTCGGGATCGCCAGGATCATACTCGAGCTGCCCGCCGCACACTCCCTGAAGGAGAAGCGGAGCGTCGTGAAATCGCTTCTGGCGCGGTTGCAGAACCGCTTCAACGTCTCGGCGGCGGAAATCGAGGCGCAGGATACGTGGGGCATCGCCGTCATCGGTATCACCTGCACCAGCACGTCCGCCCGTCACGCCGACGAGATGCTCGCCAGCATTCTTCGCTTCGTCGAGCAGAATGGCGCGGAATATTATGTCAGCGACGTACAGACGGAGACGCTTTCGGCGTTGTAGCCCAGCCGTCAGTGGGGTCACTCCTCGCATTTGTCCGCGTACTACGAGATTTCCGCGTCCTGCCCCTCTTGCGCGTTTCCCGCAGATGCCGTAGACTACAGGTGTACGTACATGTTGTGCGTACAGGCCAGCGGCGAGCGATGTGCCGGTGTCGCGATGCCGTCAGCGTGGGAGGGCAGCATGGCCGAGGCCAAAACGAAGACGATTTCGTCAACGGAGTTTCAGCGCAACATTGGTGCAGTCATTGACCAGGTGCGGAATGGCAAGAGCGCAGTGATTGTCGCCGCACA